>NZ_JBISBU010000005.1:0-180544 GCF_044385805.1 Haloferula sp. A504 | reverse complement strand
AGTTGCCTTCGGCTGCTCTCCCGTTGCTCGTCTCGGGAGGACTCAGACTCTCACTGGTTGGTTTCATGTATGTGCACGCGCACGAGTGGCGCTTTTCAAGCGCCATGACGGGGCGGGCCGGCTTGCAGCCGACTTCTCGTAGCTGACCCCAGGTTCGGTCATGCCTGACACTCGAGGTCCGCCCCAAACCGCGACGTGGACGTCGCCCCGCCCCGGCATGGCGCTCGCAGAGCGCCACTCCTATCCTGCAAACAGCGGCTTCATGTGGCGCTCGAGCAGGTTGTGGGTCACGCAGCGGCCGATGGTCTCCTGGTTCGCCTTGAGGGCGTCGAGATACTCGTCGCCGAGTTGGGCGGCGACCTTGAAGCCGACGTGCAGGAGCTGGCGGACGTTGGAGTTGTAGCTCGGGTTGCCGGGCTCGTGGGTCACGGCGGCGGAGAACTGCTCACCACTCCAGCCGGCGACCTCATCGGCCGGGGGGAGTTGCGCGAAGTCGATGTCGATGACCGTGGCGTAGGGCTCGCAGAGGGCTTCCTTCTTCTCAAGCGCCCCGGCGTAGATCCGCTTGGCAAGCTCGAGTGCCTCGCCACCGGATTCGGCGAGGCCGATCACCTCCTCGAGCCAGTTGGTACCGGCGGTCTTGATGTGCAGACCGGCGCCGGTGCGGGCGAGCGCCTTTCCGATGATCGGGTAGATGGAGAACTTGTCGGAGCCCGAGTGCACCGAAAGCTTCAGTCCGGCGGGCAGGCCGTAGGTCTTGATGGCATGGGCGATGACTGCGAGGTCGTCGTTGAACTCCTGCTCGAACTGCGCGAGGTCGCCGACGTAGTCGACGCCCTTGTTGAAGCGGCCCGTGAACTTCGGCGCGATCGTCTGCACGGGAATGCCCTGATCGGCGAGGGCCGCGAGGATGATCAGCAATTCGGGCGGGGTCTGCGGGGAGTCGGTCTCGTCCATCGAGACCTCGGTGACGAAGTCCGTGCCCTTGGCGGCGACGATGTGGTCGTAGATCGCCTTGGCATGCTGGGTGGCCTTGAGGAACTGGTTGGCGGTCCGCTCGACGTCCTCGCGGGTGATCTCCAGCGGCTGGTCGATGCCATGGATCGCGATGGTGCCGATCAACTCCGGGTGCTTGTCGATGAAGGCCGCCACATCGGCCGCATCGGCGGGGGTCCCGATGTCGTCGGCGACATCGAGGGTGAAGAAGTCACAGGGCGCGATGAAGCGATCCACGGTCGAGAGGTTGATGTGATCGGCATCGAGGAGGTAGTCGCCGGTCCAATCGAGCTGCTTCACCGCGGCATCCGCCGCGTCGCGGGTCGTTTGCGGCTCCGAACCAATGATGAGGTGCTCGCGGTTCGACTTGTTCCAGACCGGAGTGATGTCGATCCCGAGTTGGCGGGCGGCGATGAAGGCTTGGAGCTGGGCGACGGCGCCGTGGGCGAAACGGTCGCCGACGCCAAGGGTGAATTTCGGGCAGGATTTCATGGTTCGGATCGATGAGGGGCGGACCGGCTGCCGGTCGGCGGGGCAATCCTGCGCAGAGCAACGCCGCAGGGTAAATGCTTCTTCGATACCGCTGATTCCCGCGGATCTGGGTGCGGAAATGGCTGGAAATCAGGCGACCCCGATGTTTTTGAGGGTGTGATGATGAAAATCACATTATTTTTAAAATACCTGTAGTTTTTCACGATTGTCGCTATCAAGAGGCCGATCCTTGGCCTTGGAACCATTCCTCAAACCAATGAATCTCCTCCCTGCTTTCCGCTTGGCCATGGTCGGATCCCTCGCCCTGCTGGCCTCCTGCTCGTCCAGCCTCGATACCACCCGCATCCCGATGTCGGCGTCTTCGGGAGCCGCCGAATCATCGGCGCGCTCGTCCTCGGACATGGCGGACCGTCTGGAGCGTTCGCTCAACGAGTATCGCGCCTCGATTGGAAAAGCGCCGATCCCGCGCCATGCCGGTCTCGATGCCATGGCCCGCCGCCACTGCGAGTTCATGGCGCGGAACCGCGGCAAGTTCTCCCTTGGCTCCGACAACATCTCGCACTTCGGCTTCGAGGAACGGGCAATGCTTGCCGAGAGGCGCTATGGCCTGGGCCACTGTGCCGAAAACGTCGCCGGTGGCATGATCCCGGGGAACATCCCGTCGGAGCTGACCAAGGCCTGGGTCGGGTCGAGCAAGCACGTCTACAACCTGAAGCACGACTGGAGCGCGACCGGCATCGGCGTCTATGTCGCCCCGGACGGCTACGTCTATGCGACCCAGATTTTCGGCAACAAAGTGCATTCCGAGATGGGCATGAACGGTCGTTTCGGGATTTTCTGAGGGCCGATGCCCGACCTTTCCCTTGAAACCGCCTGTCGATCCCGCGGCCTGCGCATCGTCGCGGGAATCGATGAGGCGGGCAGGGGCCCCCTGGCCGGCCCCGTGGCGGCCGCGGCGGTGATCCTGCCGGACGACTTCCACTCCGAGGTTCTCAACGACTCGAAAAGGCTGTCGGCGGCGAAACGGGAGAGGCTCTACGAGGAGTTGACCACCGACCCGTCGATCCGCTGGGGTCTGGCCTTTGCCGGACCCGAAGAGATCGACCGCATCAACATCCTGCGCGCGACCCATGCGGCGATGGCGAGGGCGGTGGAGGCCCTGGGGGTGACGGTGGACTTTTGTCTGATCGATGGCCTCCCGGTGAAGGGCTTCCCGCTTCCGCACGACGGGGTGGTCAAGGGCGACGGCCTGTCGCTGTCGATCGCCGCGGCGAGCATCATCGCCAAGGTCTCGCGCGACCGGCACATGCTCGAGGCGGCGGAGGAGTTTCCGGCTTACGGCTTTGAGCGTCACAAGGGCTATGGTACGAAGGCGCATCTCGAAGCACTGCGCCGCCATGGGCCTTGCCGCATACATCGTCGATCGTTTCAGCCCGTTGCTCAACAGGTGCTGCCGCTTGACGACGCCTGATGGGGCGCGCCTGGACTCGGCGGCGATCGGGGAACTGGGCGAGAGGATCGCGCGCGACTGGCTGCGGGCGCGTGGCGTGAAGGTGCTCTATCAGAACTTCCGGGCGCCGGGCGGGGGCGAGGTGGATCTGGTGGCGCGGGAGGGCCGTGTGCTGCTTTTCACCGAGGTCAAGACCCGCACCCGGACCGACTTCGGGCGGCCGCTCGATGCGGTCGGGGAGAAGAAGCAGGCGCTGATCCGTCGCGGTGCGAACGAATGGCTCAAGCAGCTCCGGACCCGCGAGATCCCGTGGCGCTTCGACGTGATCGAGGTGATCCTGCTCGAGGGCGAGAAGCCGAAGGTCCACCGCGTCGAGAACGCCTTCGGTTCGTAGGTTCGCTGTCAGTTGAGCTCCGGCGAGGCGGGGGCGTCGGCAAGGAGGCGGTGGAAGGGCGACATCGACTTGAGGATGTCCGCCCACAGCTCCTGGTCGTGGGGTTTTCCGAGCAGGTTGGGGCCGGGCTTCGCGGTGATCCACGACTGGTGGCGGAGCTCGTTCTCGAGCTGGCCCTCGGTCCAGCCGGAGTAGCCGATGAAGGCGCGGACCAGGACGCCGGGTTGCCGGGTGCGCTGGATGGCCTCGGCCGCCGGCAGCCGGATCTGCCAGTGGAGACCGTCCTTCGGATTCCACCAGAAGGCCGAGAAGGTCAGTTGTTCGCGCGACACCGGGCCACCGACGTGAACCGGGATGCGGGCGAGGGCTTCGAACTCGGGTTTGTTGAGGAAGTGGCTGACCTCGTGGCCGGTGGGCTGGTTGAGAATGAGGCCGAAGGCCCCGCCGTCCGCCGAGTGATCGGCCAGCAGGATGACGGAGCGGTCAAAGATTCCATCCCGCAGCGCCGGGGTGGCGAGCAGCAGGTTTCCGGTGAGTTCGATTTGCGCGTCGGACATCGTTCGATGACAAACTAACCCGGAATGCGTCCGAGGGAAGAGTGGAGTTGGCTGAAGAACTGGATTGGGCAGGACCGCGCGACGCCGTCGCGTGCGGCGGCATCAGGGAGATGATCCGGTTGATGTCGTGATGATGGTTCCGACGGTTCTGGGAAATGGAGGTCTCAAGGTGTTTCGGTGCGCGACAGCGTCGCGCGGTCCTTGCCGGGCGGGCCGGGCTGGGTCAGGGTCCGCCTCCTGATGCCGAAGCCGGGACGAAGCGCCGAAGCAAGCCAGCGTGGAGTGGCCGAAGAACGGCTCCTCGGCGGCCGGCTTGCCGGGCTGTCGCTGCCCCGGCAGGTCGCCATCCTCGCGGTGTGGCCGCTGCTCGAGCAGGTCATGACCTTTGCGGTGGGCATGACCGACCTGACCATTGCCGGCCGCATGGCCGATGTCGGCGACCGGGTCGCGGTGCTCGATGCCATGGCACTCGGGGGCTACGTCGCGTGGTTTTTCAATATCCTGCAGATCGCGGTGGCCACCGGGGTGATGGCCCTGGTCTCGCGGTCAACCGGCGCGGGCGATCACGAGCTTGCCCGCCGGGGCATGGGGCAGGGCGTTTGGCTGGGCCTGGGGGCCGGACTGATTTCGATGACCGTGCTGCTGCTCGGCGGGGATGCCCTGATCCGGTGGATGCAACTCGGTCCTTCGTCGGCGGCCTTTGCGAGCGAATACCTGCGGGTCTTCGCCTTCTCCGGGCCCTTCAGCGGAGCGATGCTCGCCATCAACGCCGCGCTGCGCGGATCCGGGGATACGCGCACGCCCTTCATCGGCATGGTCACGGTGAACGGCGTGAACATGCTGGCCAGCTGGTTGCTGGTCTTCGGCCCGGAGCCTTTCGGAGGCCGGGGGATCACCGGGATCGCGGCGGGCACGGTGATCGGCTGGGCGTGCGGATTGATCGTGGTCACCCTGCTGGTGCGCGGAGGTGAGGATGCGCTGCACTGGTCGAGGCGGACGCTCGCCCCGTGTGCGGGCACGCTGAAGCGGATCGTCAGGGTGGGCGCACCCCAGGCGCTGGAGATTGCCGGAATGTGGGCGATCCACGCCTATGGAGTCCGGGTGATCGCCTCGCTCCCGCAGGAGGGCGCGCTGGGAGCGCACATCCTCGCCATTCGCGTCGAGTCGATGTCCTTCCTGCCGGGGTTTGCCATCGCCACGGCGGCGGCGGCCCTGGCCGGTCAGTACCTGGGCGCCGGATCGAAGGAAATGGCGGTGAAGGCGGTGAGGCTCTGCTGGCGCGTCGCCCTCGTGATCATGACGGCGATGGGTGTGTTCTTCGTGCTGGGCGGCCGGCAGGTCGTGGGTCTGGTGGCACCCGGCAGCGTGGAGCTGGTCGGTCTTGCCGCGCCGCTGTTCATCGTCTGCGCGCTCACCCAGCCCTTCTTCGCGAGTTGCATCGTCCTCAAGACCTCGATGCGGGGCGCGGGGGCCACCGCCATGGTCATCCGCTACTCCTTCGGCAGCATGATCTTCTTCCGGATCGTGGTGCTGGCGGTGGCCCAGCACCTCGGACTGGCGAGCCTGCTTGCGGTGTGGATCATCCTGAGCCTGGACCTCGTTTGCCAGGCAGCGATCTTCGCGCGCCAGCACTTCCGTGGGAAATGGCTGGACGCCCGCGTCTGATTCGCGCAACTCGACCGTTCATAAGCATGTTCATCGATCACATCCGCATCTTCGCCAAGGCCGGTGACGGGGGAAACGGCCACGTTTCCTTCCGACGGGAGAAGTTTGTTCCGCGCGGAGGACCCGACGGCGGTGACGGCGGCGACGGCGGTCATGTCGTGCTGGTGGTCGATCCCTCGACCGACAACCTGCGGCAGTATCACTTCGATCCGAAGCTGATCGCCGAGGACGGTCAGCACGGCAGCCGTTTCAAGCGCACCGGCCGCAAGGGCAAGACGAAGATCGGCCGCGTACCTCCGGGCACGGTGGTTTATCGGGCCCCGGCACACGACGTCCGCGAGGCGGTCGCGATGGAGCGCAGCGAGGCGGGCATCGAGCTCGAGCCGGTGGCGGACCTGACCGAGAACGGTCAGGAGTTCGTGCTTTGCGAGGGCGGGATCGCGGGCAAGGGGAACACGCATTTCAAGTCGGCGACCAATCAGACTCCGACGGAGAGCACGCCGGGAACCGAGGGCGAACAGGGGGTGTTCTATCTGGAGCTGCGGCGCATTGCGGATGCCGGACTGGTTGGTTTCCCGAACGCGGGCAAGTCGACGCTGATCGGCAAGCTGTCGGCGGCGAAGCCAAAGGTCGCGAACTATCCTTTCACCACCCTTCAGCCGGTGGTGGGGGTCGTGGATTTCGGCGGGTTCCGTCGCTGCACGGTCGCCGACATTCCCGGGCTGATCGAAGGGGCGCACGAGAACCGCGGACTCGGTCATGAGTTTCTCCGTCACATCACCCGCTGCCGGACGCTGCTCTTCGTCCTCGACATGGCGGGAAGCGAGGGCCGGGAGCCGATCTCCGACCTGGAAATCCTGCGCAAGGAGGTCCGGGAGTATGACGAGGAACTCGGCGACTTCCCGTGGATCGTGATCGCCAACAAGATGGACCTGGAGGGGGCGGAAGAGAAGCTCGCGGTATTCCGGGCGCGTTTCCCGAAGGTGAAGGTGATTCCGATTTCGGCCGAGATGGAAGAGGGCCTGGATGAATTGAAGGCGTATCTCGACGAGAGCGTGGGATACAAGGTGTGAACGAACCACGGATTGGCGCGGATGGACACGGATTCGGAATGGGTCTTCGTGTATGGAACCCTCCGGATCGGGGCGTCCAACCAGCACCGGATGAAGGGTGCGGAGTGGGTCCGGCGCGGGTTGGTGACGGGCAGGCTCTACGAGGTGTCCTGGTATCCGGGTTTCGTGCCGGATGATGAGGGAGTGGAAGTCGTTGGCGACGTCTATCGGGTCGGACCCCAACTGCTCGCGAAGCTCGACGGTTTCGAGGGCCTGGCTCCGGGAAGCATGCGGGGTGAGGAATACGAGAGAGCGAGGATCCGCGTGAGATTGGATCCCAAGGTGGACGCCTGGGACGACCTGCCGGATGACGTGGATGCCTGGGTCTGGGTGTGGCGGAAGCCTGTCGAGGGATTGCTGGAAATCGAAACGGGGGACTGGTTGGACGTTGAGCGGCCCCGCCAGCCGTCGTGGTTCACGGGCCTTGGCTGCCTCGGGTTGCTGGCGATTCCCTTCGGTGGCATGGCGATGCAGGGCTTCGCGGGTCGATTGGGTCTCGGCATGGATGCCGATCTCTCAGCGTGCCTGCTGTTGTTCGGTGCTGGCGCCGGAGGCATCTGGGCCGGGGTCGTCGCACTGCGGCGGCGCGAGCGTGGCCAGCCGCTTCAGGTATTGATGCTGGCAGGCGCGGTTCTTTGGCTGTTTTTCGCGCTGATGTTCCTCTCCGAACTCGTGAATCACTGAAGCTCCGCTTGCGGGCGGGCCGCCCGGTGACATTTTCCCGCGCCATGAAGATCCACGTGCTGGAGCAAACCCAGGACCTCCCGATTCCGATCGAGGAGGCGTGGGCTTTCTTTTCGACGCCCCGCAACCTGGATGAGATCACGCCGGACGAGCTCGGCTTCAAGATCGAGACGCTCCATTCGGAAGAGATGCACGAGGGCCAGATCATCACCTACAAGGTGAAGGTGGCGCCGGGGATCTGGATCCCTTGGGTGACGGAGATCAAGGCGGTGGAGGAGGGGGTGGCCTTCATCGACGAGCAGCGCTTCGGTCCCTACAAGTTCTGGCATCATCGCCACCACTTCGAGGCCATCGAAGGAGGCACGCGCATGCACGACCTGGTCCACTACGCGCTGCCGATGGGTCCGCTCGGCGCGATCGCCCACGCGGTGTTCGTGCGCGGGAAGCTCGAGCGGATCTTCGGCTTCCGTCGCGAGGTGCTGGTGAAGCGATTCGGGGTGGCGCAAAGCTGAGCTTTGCGAGTGATGCTCAGAGTTCCAGCTTGGACTATGGGTATGGAGAAATCTCCGCACCCATGGTAGGCAATCTCCATGACGATCGGCCAAACCCTGATCCAACAACTCGGGTTGGTTGGCGCCGTCGGCTTCTTCATGGCCCTTAGTTTTTCCCGCCGGAAGCCGGTCACGGAGAATCTCGGAGTCGCGCTGGTGGCGTGCTATGTGGTGATTGCCCGAACGCTTTGGATACACGCGCTTCTTGTCTACAGGTGGGAACCCGGTGACCGCGTTCTGGATGGCAGTCTTGCCGGGTGGCCACTTACGCTCCTTTATCTAGGAGGAGTGAGTGGGATGGTGCTCATCGGGTTGGCAGTGCATGTGTTGCGCCAAGACTATCGGATCCGGCAGAAGATCGCGTTCCTGATCGGCACGCTCATTCAGGGTTTTGGAGTCTATCTTGCGATCAGGGTCCCCTTTGAGGTTGAAGCGGCGCTGACGCTTCCTTGAACAGATCTTTCCTGGAAATCGGTTCGTCGCGGGTGCGAAGCAGGAGCTTCGCACAACTCTCGCAAGGCTCAGCCTTGCGCCACCTCGGCGGCCTTGGCGACGCGCAGCAGGGTCGCTTCGCCGAGGTGGGGGCCGAGGATCTGGAGGCCGACGGGGAGTTGGGCTCCATCGCTTTCCACCATTCCTGCCGGGACCGAAATGGCACAGATGCCTGCGAGGTTGGCGGCGATGGTGTAGATGTCGGACAGGTATTCCTTGAGCGGATCATCGCTGTTCCCGCCGATCCGGCGCGCGGGGGAGGGGGCGACCGGGGAAAGGATGGCATCGACCTTCTCAAAGGCCTCGCTGAAGTCCCGGCGGATCAGCGTGCGGACCTTCTGCGCGCGGTTGTAAAAGGCGTCATAGTAGCCGGATGAAAGGACGTAGGTGCCGAGCAGGATGCGGCGCTTCACTTCGGGGCCGAAACCTTCCTCACGGGACTTCTTGTAGAGGTCCAGAAGGTCATCGGGGTTGGCGCTGCGGTGGCCGTAGCGGATGCCGTCGAAGCGGGCCAGGTTCGAGGAGGCCTCCGCCGGGGCGATGATGTAATAGGTGGCAACGGCGTGTTCGGTGTGCGGCAGTGAGATCTCGACGATCTCGGCTCCCTGGCTTTCGAGTTCCCTGACCCGGGCTTCGACGCAGGCGCGGACGGCGGGTTCGATGCCCTCTCCGAAGTATTCCTTGGGAAGCCCGAGCTTGAGCCCGGAAACCCCGGCGTCGAGTTGGGCGCTGAAATCCGGAACCTCGCTGTCAAGCGAGGTGGAGTCGGAGGGGTCGTGGCCGGCGATTGCCTGCAGGATGGCCGCCGAGTCGTCGACGCTGCGGGTCAGGGGTCCGATCTGGTCCAGGGAGGAGGCGAAGGCGACGAGTCCATAGCGGGAAACCCGGCCGTAGGACGGCTTCAGGCCGACCACACCGCAATGGGACGCCGGTTGCCGGATCGAGCCGCCGGTGTCGGAACCGAGGGCCGCCACCGCGGTGCCGGCGGCGACCGCCGCGGCGGATCCGCCGGACGAGCCACCGGGAATGCGGTCAGGCGCGTGCGGGTTGACGGTCCTGCCCAGCGCCGCGTTTTCGGTCGACGAGCCCATCGCGAACTCGTCCATGTTGAGGCGGCCGAAGGGAATCGCCCCGGCGGCCTTGAGCTTGGCGGTGACGGTGGCGTCGTAAGGCGAAACGTAGCCCTTTTCCAGGTAGCGGGAGGAACAGGTGCAGGGCTCGCCGCGGGCGTTGATGTTATCCTTGAGGGCAATCGGGATGCCGCCGAGGGGAAGCGAGAGATCGGCTTCATCAGCCGCCTGCTTCGCCGCATCGAGCTTGAAGGAGAGATAGGCGCCAAGCGCCGGCTCCCTTGACTCGATCGCTCCGGCGAGGTCGTCGAGAATGTCGGAAGGCCGGATTTCACCGGCGGTGAGCTGCCGGCGCAGGTCGCGGATGGGTTGGGTGGCGAGGGACATGGCTTGGCTCAGGCGTCGGCGATCACCTTCGGGACCCGGATCTGGCCCTGGGTCTGGTCGGGGGCATTGGCGAGAACCGCGTCCCGGTCGAGCCCGGGGCGGGGGATGTCCTCGCGCATCACGTCGTGGACCGGCACCGGGTGGGCCATCGGCTCGATTCCCTCGACGTCGAGCTTCGAAAGGCTTTCGGCGTAGCTCAGAATGGCATTCAGCTGCGGCTGGAATTCCTCGCATTCGGCATCGGTCAGCTCGAGCCGGGCAAGCTCGGCGACATATCGGACATCGATGTGGTGGGTGGCCATCGCGCGGGGAGTAAAGGGGACGGAACCGACCACGGCAAGCGCGCGTCCGCCGGGGGCTTGTCAGGCCTGGATGGGCGACCTAGGATTTCCCCGATGCGCCTGATCGCCGCCCTACTCTTGATGCTGCCGACCGCGATGGCGGGCACGCCGTCGCAGGCGGAGGCCGTGCGCACCGCCTTCGAGAAATCCGCCGAGGCCTTCCAGATCAGGATGAAGCTGGCCCAGACCGATGCGGAGCGGGAGAAGCTGCTCAAGGATCGACCGGACCCGCTGCTCGCCGCGCGCCGGATGTGGAGCGTGATCGGAGGCAGCCTCGACCAGGAATGGACCCTGGAGCCCGCGGGTTGGTTTCTGCGCGTGGTGGGTCCGCTGACTGAGGAGGGTCCGGAGGGACAGGCGCTGCCGGCGATGCGGGACGAGGCGGCGAAAATCCGCGAGGCGGTCGCCCGGCACCATGTCGCCAGCAAGTCGTTGCCATCGGTTTGCCTGGGACTGGTGGCCTGCGGCGGGATGGATGAATTGGAACTGCTGAGACGGATCGCCGCGCGCAATCCGGACAAGGAGGTGGCCGGCGTTGCGGCGCTGGGCGTGGCGATGCTGGCGAAAGCCGCGGCCGATGATCCGCGGATCATGCGCGAGCGGCTCTCCATGCTTCGCAAGGCCATCATCGATGCGGCGGACGTGACCATCGACGGCGTGTCGGTTGCGGAAATGGCCGAGGAGGAACTCTACATCATCATGAACCTGTCGAAGGGCGCGACGGCACCCGAACTCGACGGGGTCGACTCCGGCGGCAGGCCGGTGAAGCTGTCGCAGCATGCCGGAAAGGTCCGCTTGTTGATCTTCTGGGAATCGACGGGCGCGGAGACCGACGGGCTGCTCGAATGGGTGGCGACCCTGCGCCGCGACGAGCGCTTCGAGGGCAAGGACTTCGAGGTGATCGGCGTCCACACCGGTCCGAACGCCGGACTCCGGAAGCTGCAAAGCAGTGGCCAGGTGGACTGGCCGAACTTCTCCGACCCCGACGGCAAGCTCGCCAAGGCCTACCGCGTCGGAATGCGTCCCACCGCCTACGTGCTCGGACCGGACCGCAAGATCCACTACATCGGCGCCACCGGGACTTTCGCCGAGCTCACCGCGGCGGCGATCCTTTCGGATCAGTAGCAGCCCTACCGCTGGCAGGCCGGACACCAGTAGGTCGAGCGCTGCCCGAGAACCGCGTGGCGGATGCTCCCGCCGCAGTTCCGGCAGGGCTCGCCGGCGCGTTCATAGACGAAGAGCTTCTGCCGGAAGTAGCCCGGTTCGCCGTCGCTGTTGACGAAGTCGCGCAGCGTGGTACCGCCCTGCTCGATCGAGGCGGTGAGAACCTGCCGGATGGCGGTGACGAGTTTTTCGAGACGCGGGCCACTGACGCGTCTCGCGGCGATCCGCGGGCGGATGCCGGCGTGGAAGAGCGACTCGCTGGCGTAGATGTTGCCGACCCCGACGACGACCGAGGCGTCCATGATGACCTGCTTGATCGGGGCACTGCGCTTGCGGCAGGCGGCGTGCAGGACGGCCGCATCGAAGCCGTCGCCGAGCGGTTCCGGGCCGAGCGAGCTGAGCAGGGGGTGGTCCAGCGGATTGCCCTCCGGCACATGCAGCACCAGGCCGAATCGTCGCGGGTCGTGGTAGCGGAGTTCGAGACCATCGGGGAGTCCGAAGACCAGATGGTCGTGCTTGCGGAACTCCTCGCCGGTTCCCGCAATACGAAGGCTTCCGGACATGCCGAGGTGGACGATGAGCGAACCCTGCCGATCGAGATCGAGGAGCAGGTATTTCCCTCGGCGCCGGACCCCTTTCACCCGGATTCCGCCCAGCGCTTCGAGGCTGTCAGGGACGGGGTGACGGAGACGGCTCTCGCGGATGAGAATGCGGGTCAACGGGCGTCCGACCAGATGCGGCTCGATGCCGCGGCGGGTGGTTTCGACTTCGGGAAGCTCGGGCATGGCATTTCAACGGAGCATGTAAACCGTGGTGGCCACCACGTGGCAGGCGCTGCCGGCGATCACGAACAGATGCCAGATCGCGTGGTTGAAGCGCATCTTTTCGCGGATGAAGAAAAAGACGCCGAAGGAGTAGCAGAGTCCGCCGGCGACAAGCCAGGCGAGACCGGCCGGGGGCAGCGCGGCGAGAAGCGGGCGGATCGCGATCACGGCGAGCCAGCCCATGCCGAGGTAGAGCGCCGTCGACCACCAGCTCTCGCGCTTGCCCCGCATGCAGGCCTTCACCGCCACGCCGACGATGGCCAGGAACCAGACGATGCCGAAGAGTGTCCAGCCCCACGCTCCGCGCAGGATCACGAGCGTGAGCGGTGTGTAGGACCCGGCAATGAGGAGATAGATGCAGGCGTGGTCGATGATCTGGAGGAAGGGCTTCAGACGCGGACAGGAGTGGGCGTGATAGATCGTGGACGCACCGTAGAGCAGAACCAGGGTGGCACCGAAGATCGAGGCGGCGACCACGCGGAGGGGATCTCCGGCCGCAACGAGGATCATGATCACCAGCGCGACGACGGCCATCACCGTTCCGAGGGCATGGCTCCACATCGACGCCCGCTCCTCGGCATGACTCTCGCAGAGGGGAGAGCGGGGCCGGAAAGGGAAGGCGGACACGGAGCGAGGCTGCGCCTCGAAGGTCCAAGTGAGAAGTTCCAAGTGCCAAAGGGGTGGCCTCCGCGCCCCGGATCAGAGAAGCTCGCGGTAAACATCCACGGTTCCTTCCAGCATGCGCTGAAGGGTGAAGGGGTTGTCCGGTTGGACGGTCGCGGGGTGGTCGAGCTGGGCTTCGATGGCCTTGGCGGCGGCCTTCACATCGAGCGGCGGGACACAGCCTTCCGGGAACAGCCGGGCGAGCTGCTCGCCGACGCCCCCGTGGTCGTAGCCGACGACGGGAACTCCCATGGCCAGCGCCTCGAGGGTCGTGCGGCCGAAGGATTCGGGTTGCGTGGTCAAGGACAGCACCACCGTCGAGATGGCAAGGATCTCGCGGAGGTCGTCGCGGTTCCCGGTGAAGGTGATTCGCTCGGTCAGGCCCTCCGCCTTCACCCGCTCAAGGACTTCCTCGAGGTAGGCGGCCTTGCGCGGGTGGGCGCCACCGACAACCACGGCGTGCACATCCGGGCGATCGGAGAGTTCATTGAGGATATCGATGAGATCACCATGGCCCTTGAGGCGGGTGATGCGCCCTGGAAGGGTGATGAGGGTTTTCCCCCGGGTTGCCGGAAAAGCGCTTTCAAAAGCGGTCAGCCAAGCGGTATCCGGCCGGAACCCGTAGGGGTAGCGCTCCGGGTCCACCCCGCGTGGAATGACCCGCAGCAAGGGCTCGGACACCTTCGGATAGTTGGTCAGCACGTATTCCTTGATGCTCTCGGACACGCAGATCACCCGCTCGCCGCGGGTCATGATCGCCGACCAGCGGTTGACCGAATAGAAGCCGTGAACGGTGGAGACGAGTCGCGGGCGCCCGCCGGGGGGCAGGTGCTTCCATGCCCTCCACACGAGCCACGCGGGGACCCTCGAGCGAACGTGGACGATGTCCGGCTTCTCGTCGCGCATCAACCGCCGGAGCCGGGGGATCAGAGCGAGGGAGCTTATGGACTTCCGCCCGACCGGCAACTCGATGTGGCGGCCGCCGTCGGCTTCGAGTTCGCCGACGAGCCGCCCGCCACCGGAAAGGACGACGGATTCGTGTCCCTCGCGGGCGAGGTGGGCGGATAGCTCCAGCGTGCCGCGCTCGACGCCGCCGGAATTGAGCTCGGGCAGGACCTGGAGGATCTTCATGGTAGGCGGCCGGGAAAGTAACGTTCAAGGACCAGAGCCGCACAGCGGTCGGCTTCCCGCAGGATGCGGGGCGGGGCGGGAAGTTCGCCGCGACCCATCCATTCGTCGAATGGAGTGATCCAGCCCTCTTCGACCAGGCGGTCGACTCCCCGCGAGACCCGTCCGGGCTTCTTCAGGGGCGTGGGGATGAGTCCGACCCTGGCGCCGCTACTAAGGCTCTCGTAGATCATCGAAATCGAATCCGAGGTGACCCAGACCTCGGCGGCCTCGGCCAGCCGTTGCGGCAACCATTCGGCACCCGTCGATCCGTGCGGGTAGCCGGCGATTCCGGGGCATGCCCGGGTGATGCGATCGAGGGTTCCCCCGGGGCTTCGCCGCGAGTCGGTGATCCGCCACGGCCGGTCGCCGCAGCGCCCGACGATGGCGTTCACCGCCTCGACCACTGCCGCTTCGTCCCAGCGGTGGATCTTTGAAG
Source organism: Haloferula sp. A504 (assembly GCF_044385805.1). Classification (NCBI taxonomy): domain Bacteria; kingdom Pseudomonadati; phylum Verrucomicrobiota; class Verrucomicrobiia; order Verrucomicrobiales; family Verrucomicrobiaceae; genus Haloferula; species Haloferula sp. A504. The sequence continues at coordinate 166,096 of NZ_JBISBU010000005.1, read as the reverse complement.
GTCCGCCGATCAGGATCAATCCGCCGTGTTTGGCGGCGTCCCCCGGGGGAGGCACCCGGTTGAGGGCACCCTTGCTGACGATCGTGTGTGGGCCGGCCTTGCCATCACCGAGATCGTGTTCGGGGATGACGCACAGGTCGAAGAACGTGGACGGAATGGTCGGCTTCATCAGGAGCACGCAGGGGGCATCGGTCCTCCGGCTGAAATCCAGCATCGGCAGGTGCGTGCGGTGGCCCGCCCCGACGATGAGCGCGGGTGATCGTTCCGGGGACGGTGAATCCAGCAGCGCTGCCAGGCCGCGCTTGTGAACCCGCCGCTTTTCCACCTCGATGGGTGTCAGTCTCCCGATTGCCTCGATCAGGCCCAGCGACTGGTTTTCGTGGCCGGCCTTGCCGTCCGTGAGCAGGAGGATGGAAAGGGGATCGGTCACTTGCGGAAACGGGGCGGGACCCAGGCGAGTTCATCGACGATCGCGAGCCAGCCGGAAGGATCGGTGGGCGTGGCGTGGCGGGAACTCCACGGCTTGCCGGCCACGCCGACCCCGACGATGGCCCGGATTCCGGCGCGCTTCGCAGCCCGGGCGATCTTCTTCTCTCCACCGAAGAGAATGACGCCGTCGAGGGGAGCGGGATGGGACTCATCGATGCGGCGCAGGGTGGCGTCGGCGTGCTCGGGCGGTTGGTCGGGATCCCATCGATGGATCGCGATCCGGTCGTTTCCGGCAAGTGCCGGATCATCGCCGAGAAGGTCGAGCCGGAGGTCCGGGCGGGAGGCGAGAAGCCGGTCGGTGATCTGGATGCGGAGCGCCGCTTCGAGATCGTGCGGCAGGCTCAGGACCATCCGCAGCGGGACGGTGGCCGCGGCGGCCTGCTCGGGGTCGATCCGGGTGAAGAGGCTGAGCGGTCGCAGCGAGTTCACCCGCCAGCGGTCGTGGAACCAGAAGACATCGGTGAGGCTCGTCCTCATGCTCGCCTCCAGCGCCGACATGATGCGCCCGACTTCCGGCTTGCCTTCCATCGGGCGCACGCCGAGGCGCCACCGCCCCGGACTTTCGGTGGCCATGCTCAGCACGGTCACGTCGGCCCGTCCGCGCTTGGCGAGCAGGGTGGGCAGGGGCGAGCAGGTGGTGAGTTTCCCGAAGAAGGGGATCGCGACCCCGCGGGCACCGGCCTTGTGATCGGCGAGCACCCCGAGCATGCCGCCATCGCGGAGGAGGGCCGCCGGCGCGTGAAAGCCATCCTTGCGGCTGAACATTTTCGCGCCGTCCATGGAGCGGCGGCTTTGAGTGAGCTGGTCGAGCAGGGGATTTCCCAGAGGACGGTAGACCCCTCCGTAGTCCGCCTCACCGACGTAGGCCTTGCACAGTCGCGTGGTCGCCTCCCAGTTTCCCATGTGGGCCATGGTCAGGATCACGCCGCGGTGCCCGGGACCGCGCCCTCCGAGGTGCTCGGTGCCCTCGGCAAGGGTGGCCTCGTGAACGGCGTCGAGGTCGAGGGTCGGGGTCTTGAGTGCCGCGAGGAAGTTGGCACCTGCCCGGCGGTAGACTTCGAGGACCAGCTCCCGGAGCTGCTCAGGGGAAGGTGCCTCGGCAACCGTGGCGATGCGGAGATTGCGCCGGACGATGCGGCGGTGGCGCGGGGTGAGCGCATGGAGCATCCGTCCTGCGGCCCGGCCCAGGCGGCAGGTGTCGGCCAGCGAAATTCCCCCGAGCACCCGCTCCATCCCGCGGAACAGGAGGAACTCGAGGCGGTGGAAGATCGTGGTTTGGGGCGGGTCGGATTCGCTCACGCGGGACCATGCTCGCCAGTGAGGCGGGATCCGGCAAGCCCGGGACTTGCACCGGCGCCATCCCCCCGACTAGTCTCCCGCCGTCACCCGTCCCTGTAGTTCAACGGATAGAACAAGGGTTTCCTAAACCTTAGATGGAGGTTCGATTCCTCCCGGGGACGCTTTTCGGCCGGCGCTTCGCCTTGTCACGCTGGGTTTGGCGTCCTTACGCTGCCCGTGCCACCGTTAGAGGAGGCAATTTGCTTTTTCCCGCCCATGCACTGGACCGAACCCGCCTCCGCCGACGACTCCCATTTCGAGCTGGAAAAGCAGCTCTGGGACGCCGCCAACCAACTCTGGGCCAATGCCGCCCTCAAGCGCTTCGAATTCCCGCCGGTCGTTCTCGGCCTGATCTTCCTCCGCTACGCCGATGTCCGCTTCCCGGCTGCCCACGAAGAGTGGGACGAGGACAAGGAGCTAGGTCGGTGGGTGAACACTCAACGGATCCATTAACGGGGTGATATGAAAGATGTGGACCGAATAAGGCGGCTGGAGGAACTCGGGTTTGTATGGAATACGCGGAAATGAAAGTTGCGCGACCTGCAGGCAGAAAACAGGAGCTTCCGGGCAGACGTGACGACGACAAAGCAGCGCGGGAGGTGGGGAACCGTTTCAAGATCCCCAAGGACTCGTTCAAGCTGGTGATCGTGCGCGATCCCACAGGCGCGGAGCTGACGGGCTCCGACGGTCTATCTCGACAAGTGGATGCGCCGTCACGCAATGGAGATGATGTCCGGAAAGAGGGTGCATGATGCCTGAGCTTCTCCACATTCAGGTGCTCGATCGCTCGCGTCACGACCGCGAGGATTTCGACTGTGGGGTGCCGGAGCTGAACGACTACCTCGCGAAGCAGGCCAACCAGGATGTGAAGCGCGGGGCCTGCGGATGCTGGGTCGCGGTGGCTTCGGAGCGGGGGCAGGAGATCCTCGGCTACTACACCTTGTCCGCCGAGGCGGTGGAAATGAGCGAGCTGCCGGAGCTGCCGAAGTCGCTCGGGCGGAAGCTGCCCCGCTATCGGCGGATCGGAGCGGCCTTGCTCGGCCGTCTGGCAGTGGCGAAGTCGGTGCAGGGCCAGCGAATCGGCGAGCGCTTGCTCTATGACGCCCTGACCCGCTGCCTTGTATCCGAGATTCCCTTCGTGGTGGTCGTGGTCGATCCGAAGGACGAGCAGGCAGTGGCGTGGTATGAACGGTTCGGGTTCCGCCCGATGAGCGGCGACCGGATGGTCGTCACGATGGTTGAACTGCGGGCCTACTTCGCCGGCTGATTGACATCGCTGACGACCGTTTCCCGATACAGCTTCAAGGCGGCCAACATTTCCTCGGTCGGCTTGCGCGGCGGGGCGTTGAGGATTTCGACGAAGCGGCGGGATTCCTCCTCGTTGAGGCGGATGACGGTGCGTTCCTCGATGACCTCGCGGGCCTTGGCGAGCAGGTGTTCCACCGTGAAGGAGGCCAGCGAGCGGCCCTCCAATGTGGCGGCGCGCTCGATGGTGTCCTTGTCGTCCGGGCTGATCCGGGCGACGAGGCGCTCGGATTTCGCTTTTTTGGTGCCCGTGCTCATTGGTGAATGTGTGCCATGGAGTCACCCATTTTGCAAGGTGGATTTCGGTGGCCTTGCCGGGTCCGGAGGGCTGTTTTCATGATGTGCGGGGGTTTCACGTTTCGGTGAAGCCGGGCTTATTGGTGAAACACGAGGGGAAATATGAGCGGCTTCACCGAAGACCAACTGATCGAGCAACCGCCGATCCAGCTCAGGCGAGCCGATTGTGCCTCGATCTGAGGAACTCGGTGAAAGCCGGTCGGCGGACTGGTCTGTCGAGGCTACCCTTGGCGGCATATCGCCACGTGTGGTGAGAAGCGGACTGTCGCCATGGCAGAGATTGCAATCGACGGCGGATTCGTTTTCACGGAATTCGTGTAACCTGAGAAACATGGCAATCAGCGCGGATGGGGAGTTGCTGCGCTGGCCGAGGATTTGGGGCTGCCCGGCACGACACCAGCGTTTCCCGGCGGCTGCGAGACGATTCTGAGCGAAGACTTGTCGGACGGAGCCAGCTACTTCGGAATCAGGGTGGAGAGTCCCTTCGAGGGTCTTTCGTGGAACTGAGGGAGCGTTTCGAGCCTGCGGTGTTCCGCGCAAGGTGCTTGATGGAATCCTAGTCTGTGGTATTTGGATTCCATGAAGACGACCGTTGATATTCCCGAGGACGCGCTGCGAGATGCCATGCGGTATGCCAAGGCAAGGACGAAGCGGGAGGCGATTCTGACGGCGATCGAGGAGTTCAACCGCCGGAAGCGGGTGGAGGATTTGGTGGCGAATTTCGGCACCTTGGATTTTGCGAGCAATGACGAGATTGAAGCGGGCGACCTGGAGGAGATGGCGGCGCGCTCGACGGAAAGGAGCGGGAGGTGAGTTCCCTGATTCTGATCGACAGTTCGGTCTGGGTGGAGGTGGCGCGGAAAGGCGGGGACAGCCCACTGAAGGATGAAGTGGGTGAATTGCTGAGCGCCGGGCGTGCGGCGATGTCGTGGCCGGTATGGGTGGAGTTGTTTCAAGGGGCGAAGGGCAAGCGGGAAGAAGAGAACCTGAAGGGGTGGAGGGACCTGAGCCAGTGGCTTGAGTTTGAAGCGGGCTGCTGGGCAGAGACCGCGACGGTTGCGCGTCGCTGCCTGCGGGCAGGCGTGAACGTGCCCCTCGGCGATGTGCTCGTGCATGCCTGCGCCCGTCGATACGATGTCGGGCTGCTGGAGCGCGACCGGCATTTCGCGCTGATCCGTGAAGCAATGGGAGCGTGAACGATGTCCCTGGCTGATCGGGCTGGAGCGGCGTGTCCGAATCCACCTCAACGCCGGAGTCGGAGGGTCTTCAAGTAGGGCTCACCGGTGAAATCGGGTGGCATGGGCACGGATTCGATCAGGAAGTCGCGGGGCAGGGAGTCCAGCAGCTGATTCCGAAAGGTCGTTTCCGTGAGCTGGCGGCAGTTGGTGCAGGCGAGGATGGTGCCGGTGTCTGCGAGGCACCTCTCGGCGAGGGCGGCGAGATGTCCGTAGTCGGTTTCGACACGGAAGACCTTGCCGTCCTGGTCGCGGGAGAAGGTCGGGGGGTCGAGGATGATGGTGTCGAAGCGACGGCCCTGCTTCGCGAAGCGGCGGAGCCAGTGGAAGGTGTCGCCTTTGCAGAAGTAGTGGTCGCTGGGGTCGATGGCGTTGAGTTCGAGGTTGCGTCGGGCCCAGTCGAGGTAGGGCTGGGACAGGTCGAGCGTGGTGGTGATCGCGCCGACCGAAGCGGCGGCCACCGAGAAGGCGCCGGTGTAGGCGAAGGTGTTGAGCACCCGGGCGTCGGCTTGGGTTTGCTCGATGAGCCAGCGGCGATTGCTCCGCTGGTCGAGGAAGATGCCCTGCGAGTAACCGGAGGAAAACGAGACCTCAAAGCTCAGGCCATTCTCGCGGATGGTGAACGGCTCGGTGCATTCCGGACCGGTGACGTGAATCGGCGACTCTTTCTGATGCTGGTCGAGACGCTTGTGGTAGATGGTGCGTCCGGTTTCCAACAGCGCGTCCCGCATCTCCGTCGGAATCGAGTCGCCGCGGGTGGAAACCAGCCAGCGGCCGGCGAAGGCGTCGATCTCGAGTCCGTCGAGTCCGTCGCCTGCGCCATCGAAGACCCGGAAGGCGTCGGTCTGGTCATCGGGTAGCGGCTGGCGCCGATCGAGCGCCGTCTGCACGAGATCTCGCATGGGGGCATTGCCATGGCGGAGATGAGCGTTAGCATCCAGCCCGAAATGAGCGACCTCACTTCCCTCCTCGATGAAGCCGCCGCGGCGGGTCACCTGCTTTCCAGCTCCCGCGAGAACATCGACCTTCTGCTGGCCGGTGCGGCCGGCCCCCTGGCCGAGACCGCCATCCGCCAGCTGGCCGAGGCCGGTGAGTGGGAGGAACTCAACGACCGATTCTTCAAGACGCTGGCCTTCGGCACCGGTGGCCTGCGCGGTCGGACGATCGGCGGGGTCGTCACCGAGGTCGAGCAGGGCGATGGCGGGCCGAACGGGCGCCCCGAGCATCCCTGCGTCGGTACCGCGACGATGAACTTCTTCAACGTGTCGCGGGCGGTGCGCGGCCTGATTGCCTACACCCGCTCGGCGGTCGGTGAGGGCCGGAAGCCCAAGCTGGTCTTTGCTCATGACACCCGCCACTTCTCCCGCGACTTCGCCGAGTACTGCGCGAGGGTTTCGGCCGAGCTCGGGACGGATGCCTATCTTTTCGAGGATGCCCGCTCGACGCCGCAGCTCTCGTTCATGGTCCGCGAGCTGCGGGCCGATGCCGGGGTGGTGCTGACCGCCAGCCACAACCCGTCGCACGACAACGGCTTCAAGGCCTACTTCAACGATGGCGCCCAGATCGTCGAGCCCCATGCCTCGGGGATCATCGCGGCGGTGAATGCGATCGAGAGCGAGGTGTACGAACCGCTGCCCGCCGACCAGCAGGGAAGCGTGACGGTCCTCGGAGCCGAGGCGGATCGCCGCTACATGGACAAGCTCAAGTCGCTGCTGATGCAGCCGCAACTTCTGGAAGGAAAGTCGGCCAAGGTGGTCTTCACCAACCTTCATGGCACGGGCGGACAGATCACGGTGCCGATGCTCAAGGAACTCGGTTTCGAGGTGCTCACGGTGGCCGATCAGGATGTGCGCGACGGGCGATTCCCGACCGTCGCCTCACCCAATCCGGAGAATGCCGCCGCGTTGCAGATGGGGGTGGATCTGGCGGAGAAGGAGAGCGCGGAGATCGTGATCGGCACCGATCCGGACAGTGACCGCATGGGTGTGGTCGCGCGCGACGGAAACGGTGAGATGCGTCTGCTGACCGGCAACCAGATCGGCTCGCTGATGTGCTGGTATCGGTCGAAGACCGCCTTCGACATCGGCTGGCTCAACGACACGACAAGGGCGCGGGCGGTGATCGTGAAGACCTTCGTCACGACCGAACTCCAGAGTGCGATCGCCGCAAAGTTCGGTCTCGGCGTGGTGAACACGCTGACCGGTTTCAAGTACATCGCCTCGAAGCTCGGGAAGTACGAGCAGGCGATTCCCGCGGACAAGAAGGGTGGCGACTACCGGGATCTCGACGAGGATACGACCCGTGCGCTGCGCCTCGAGTATTCCCGCTTCTTCCTCTTTGGCGGCGAGGAAAGCTACGGCTACCTCGGCTGCGACTTTGTCCGGGACAAGGATGCCAATGGAGCAGCGGTGATGTTCGCCGAGGTGGCGGCCTACGCGAAATCGGTCGGAACCACCCTGCCGGATCTGCTGGACGACATCTACGCCGAGTATGGCTACCATGAGGAGAGGGGTCGGGCCATGGTGATGGAAGGCGCCGATGGTGCGGCCAAGATCCAGGCGCTGGCCGCCTCGTATGCCGAGTCGCCGCCGACCGAGCTGGATGGGGCGGCGGTCGAGAGGTTGCGGGACTTCGCCAGCCAGGATCTGTTTGATGAGGAGGGGGACGAATTGCCGAAAGAGAAGATGATCTTCATCGATCTTGCCGACGGTCGTTCGTTCGCGGTGCGACCTTCCGGAACCGAACCGAAGATCAAGTTCTACCTTTTCGGGAAGGATGCGCCGTCGGAGGATCTGACGGCATCGAAGGCGAAGGTGTCCGGCGGGCTGGACTCGCTTTGGTCGGCGATCGAGGCCGATGCGGAACAGCGGATGGCATGAAGGGGGATTTGGAGTGCGGTGGCTCGCCACCGCTTTGGTGGGCGAGCTTGCGAGCGTGGCGGGGGACGTGCCGGTTGGGCGGATCGACGTTCGTGCGGGTGGCATTTCGCCGAGGTGGCTCGAAAGCGGAGGCAAGCCTCCGCACTCCAAAATGATGAGGGCGATGCTTTTCAAATGGCTGGCGGTGCTCGTTGCGGGCGCCGCCATGGCGCTGCTGGTTCCGCCCTTCGATTTCGGAGGGCTGGTCTGGCTGGTCATGCTGCCCTTGATGGCCACGCTGTGGACGCTGAAGGGCAAACGGGCGGGATGGAAGGGCTTCGGCTACGGCTGGTTGGCAGGGTCGGCCTGCTTCCTGATCACCTTCCACTGGCTGACCGAGGTCACCGGTGTCGGCTGGGTGGTGGTGGCCCTCTACCTTGCCCTGTATCCGGCCTTGTGGGGCATGTTTGCGGCGACCTGGGGAAATCCGTGGCGGGAGCAGGAGAACCGGAGCGAGAGCGGGATCGAGAAGAGGATGCGCGAGCGCACGGGCTCGGACTTGAGACCGCTGCGGGATTCGATGCGCTCGATGGGTTTCGCCTTCGCGCTGGCGGGATTCTGGTGCGGTACCGAGTGGCTGCGCGGCTGGGTCTTTACCGGCTTTGGATGGAACACGCTCGGCGTCGCGTTTCACCGGACACCGGTCCTGGCGCAGTCGGCCGACCTGCTGGGCATCTGCGGGCTGTCGTTTCTCCCGGTCTTTTTTCAGGCGGTCCTCCTGCAAGTCGCGCGTCGGTTGTTCCTCCAGGCCCGGGGCGAGCGCCGGGGATTGCGGATCGACTTCGGTGTGACGGCGGTGCTGCTGGCGCTGGCCTTTTGCTACGGCGTGTGGCGGATCGATCAGATCGGCGGACGGGACGGTGCGAGGCTGAAGGTGTTGCTGGTGCAGTTGAACATTCCCCAGGAAGCCGCGCGACGGTTGTGGACGCCGGAGGAAATCCACATGGGCTACGAAGATGAGACGCTTAAAGCCCTGAAGCGGATCGAGGAAGCCGACGCGGCCCGGATCGACGAGGAGATGGTCGAGGGCGGCGCGCTGGAGCTTTCGACGCCCGACTGGATCATGTGGCCGGAGTCGGCGCTGGTTGGCCGGATCCTGCGGATCGAAGACGGGAGTTGGGGAACATGGGGAGAGAACCTGGAGACGATGGGCCGGGTGATGGATGAGGGGGAGTTCACGCTGGTGATGGGGCTCAACGAAGTGGAGGGCGAGGTGATGGGTGAGCAGATGGTGGAGAAGGCGGGCGGTCGGATCTGGAACTCGCTGGTGATGTTTGATCCCGAGTTGGAAATGCAGACCTTCCGCAAGCGCCACCTGGTCATCTTCGGCGAATACATTCCGCTGGTGGAGCAGGTTCCGCTCTTGCAGAAGATCTACGAGCAGCAGTCGGGAGCCCAGTACGGCGGAGCGTATTCGCGAGGGGAAAGCCTGGAGCCGTTGAAGGCGGAGATTGATGGTCGGGACGTCGGACTGATCCCGAGCGTCTGTTTCGAGGATACGGTTCCGCGCCTGATGCGGAAGTTTGTCCGCGGCGGACCGCAGTTGATCCTGAACGTGACCAATGATGGCTGGTTCAAGGACAGCCCCGGGGCGGCACAGCATTTCGCCAATGCTAGGTTCCGGTCGATCGAGTTGCGTCGGCCGATGGTCCGCTGCGCGAACACCGGCGTGAGTGCGGCGGTGGATGCCATCGGCACGACGGCTCATCCCGGGACCGGCGAGCCGCAGGAGTTGCGGGATGAAAGCGGCAACCACATCACCCGTGGATCCCTGTTGGTGGATGTGGTGATTCCCGACCAGCCGGGATGGTCGCTCTACATGCTGATCGGAGATTGGGGCGTGATCGGCCTGGGGGTGCTGGGGCTTGGTGTCGGATGGAGGCTCGGAAGTAGGTGATGACCTGGCGATGGACGGATCGGGTGGCGTTGGGGTGTTTCGTGATGTCCTTGCTGCTGCTGCTCGCATTCCATCTCTCTCCGCTGTTCGTGGAACAGCGGGGTGTGGGATCGGAGGAAGTCACCTATGGCTGGATGGTCTGGCCTGCGGTTGTCGGAGACCTCGTCGATTTCGAGAATATCGACGTCGAAATCGCCGGGCCGTCATTCGCGCTGGTGCTCGGCGTGGCGCTTGCGCTGACCTCGCCCTTCGTGATCCCAACGCTTTCGCGAAACCGGGTGCTATGGTGGTTCATGCTTCTCGCTTCGGGCCTGCTGGTGACGGGGCTGACCGGGATTCTGGGCTCGATCATGTTCAGAGACGATCCGTTGATGGGCAACGATCATCTTGGGGTGGGCTATCTCTGGGTGATGACGTTCCCGCTCCCACACCTGATGGGTGTCTTGTTCGTGAGGCAGCGGCCGGTCGTGACCAAGTAGGAAGATGGGGCGGAGTGCCGCTCTCCGAGCGCCATGACGGGGCTGGTCGGCTTTCAGCCGACTCGGGTGGCATGATTCAAATCGTGAGTCCCATCCGTTTCCTTCGATCCCGCCGATTCCCGCGACGTGGACGTCGCCACGCCCCGTCATGGCGCTTCCATCCTTCGCCAAGGCTTCGGAGGACAGGTGGAAAGCGCCACTCCGCTTGCGAAGCGGCGGGTGGGCTGATAGGCAGACCCCGTGGCGGCGCAGAGCGATGTCAGGGCAGTGCTTCAGTATGTTCCCCAGTTCCGGGGGAAGGTCTTCGTCGTGCTCATCGAGGCCGGCCTGTTGCCCGAGCCGGCCGTGGCGGAAACCCTGCTCGATCTGGCAGCGCTCGAGTCGGTCGGCGTGAAGCTCGTGCTCGGCGTCCTCGGCGGCGACATGAAGGACCTCTACGACTGGACGCTCGAGTGCGAGATCAAGGCGGCTCGTCTTTCGCATCCGCTCGGCGACCCGGCGGCGCTCGAGGAGGCGAAAGGCATCCTGGCTCGGGGCCAGACGGTGGTGGCGGATGCGTCGTCGAACGATCCGCTGGACCCCCAGGTGGTGGATTTCACGCTGGGAATCGGTGCGGTGAAGCTGATCGCGCTGCTGGAGGAATCCATCCTCATCGATGGCGAACCGGTGCCGGCGGTTCCGGCATCCGAGGCGGATGCCATGGCCGCGGGAGGCAAGGTGACGGGTGCCGCGTTGCTGAGGGCCGCGGCGGAGGCCTGCCGGCGGGGTGTGTCGCGGGTCCATGTGCTCAACGGGCGGCGGCAGGGCGTACTGGTCGACGAGCTTTTCTCCAACGAGGGCGTGGGAACGATGATCCACGCCGATGCGTATCGCGAAATCCGCCCGCTGCGGGACGAGGACATTCCGGAACTGCTCGGCATGATCGGGCGGGTGGTCCGCCGCACGAAACTGGTACCGAGAAACTACGAGGACATCCTTGCGAGGATCGACGAGTATCACGTGATGACCATCGACGGCAACGTGGTGGGCTGCGTGGCCCTGCACCACTACGATTCATCCGAGCTTGCCGAGGTGGCCTGTCTCTACGTGAAAATGGCCCACGAGGGCCGTGGCTACGGTGCGGATCTGGTGCGTCATGCCGAGCGGGTCGCCGCTGACGCAGGGGTCGCGGGGGTGTTCGCCCTGACCAATCGATCGGCCGGATTCTTCCGGGATCAACTCGGATACGCGGAGGGCGGCAAGGAGGATCTGCCGGAGAGTCGTCGACGGCAGTTGGAGGAAAGTGGACGGGACTCGCGGGTCTTTCTCCGGCAACTCGAGGGGACATGAAGACCTGGCTGCTTGGAGAGCCGGGAGGTGCGGAACTGCTGCACGACCGTGCGCTGACCCACGGCCTCGGGGTGTTCGAGACCCTGTTGGCGGTGGACGGCCGGCTGGTGAGGGCGGACCTGCATCTCGAGCGCCTGAGGTCGGGATGCGCGCGGCTGGGAATTCCCGCCCCGGAGGAGAAGGCGGTGCTCGCCGGGTTGGAGCCGGTGCTTGCCGAAATCGTGGCGCCCCGGATGCGGGTGCGGGTGATGCAGACGGCCGGTCCGGGCGGGCTTCGGGAACTTGCCGGCGGCTCGCCACGGACGCTGCTCTCGATCGAGGCGCTCGGTTCCGTTTCCTCAACCATCGCGGTGGCGACCTCGCCCTGGCCGCGAAACGAAGGCTCGCCGCTCGCCGGGGTGAAATGCTCGAGCTACGCCGAGAGCCTGGTCGCGCTGGACCACGCCCGGCGGGCCGGGGTCGACGAGCTGATCTTTCCCAACACCCGGGGAATGCTCTGCGAGGCGGCCACCGCCAACGTCTTTGTGATCAAGGATGGAAACCTCGTGACCCCGCCGCTGGCCTCGGGTTGCCTGCCCGGGACGACCCGGCAGCGCGTGATCGAATGGGCACCCGGGCTCGGGATCGAATGCGAGGAACGGCCCGTGACGATGGACGAGGCCAGGCAGGCCGAGGGGCTTTTCCTGACCTCCTCGACCCGCGGCGTGGTGTGGGTTCGGCAGTGGGATGACCGGGTTTTCCTCGATCGACGCCTGGCGGATCTTTGCGCGGCCGAGTTCGAGCGTTCGCTGGCAGGCGATTGAATTGCGCGGGAAATCCGATTTTCCCATGGATTCGCCAAGGGGGGTGTCATTAGGCTGACGCCGAACTCAGAACCAACCATGTCACGTCCAGTCACGCTATTCACCGGTCAGTGGGCCGATCTGCCCGCTGAGAAACTGTTGCCGAAAGTCAAGGAGATGGGCTTCGACGGCGTCGAGCTCGCCTGCTGGGGCGATCACTTCGACGTCCAGGCCGCCCTCAATGATCCCGACTACATCCCGGCCCGCTGGGAGCTTCTCAAGAAGAACGACCTCGGCTGCTACTCGATCTCGTCGCACCTCGTCGGCCAGGCGATCTGCGATCCGATCGACGAGCGCCACCAGGCGATCCTGCCCGAGCACGTGTGGGGCGACGGCGATCCCGAGGGGGTCCGCCAGCGCGCCGCGCAGGAGATGATCGACACCGCCAAGGCGCTGCGGAAATTCCTCGATGCCGGCAAGGAATACATGTCGGGCCGCACTCCGGGCAACGGCAAGGCGGTGGTCAACGGCTTCACCGGTTCGTCGATCTGGCACGCGCTCTATGCCTTCCCTCCGACCAGCCAGGAATATCTCCAGGCGGGTTTCGACGACTTCGCCAAACGCTTCGGTCCCATCCTCGACGCCTTCGACGCCGAGGACGTCTATTTCGGCCTCGAGGTCCATCCGACCGAGATCGCCTTCGACATCGCCAGTGCCGCCCGTGCGATCGAAGCGGTCGGTGGGCACAAGCGCTTCGGCTTCAACTACGATCCAAGCCACATGGGCTATCAGGGCGTCGATTACGTGAAGTTCATCCGCGAGTTCGGCGACCGGATCCACCACGCCCACATGAAGGACGGTTGGTGGGGTCACGGCAACGGCGACGTGGGCGTCTTCGGCGGTCACACCGACTTCGGTGACGCCCGCCGCTACTGGGATTTCCGCAGCGTCGGCCGCGGCGACATCAACTTCGAGGAGGTCATCGTCGCGCTCAACGACGTCGGCTACAGTGGACCACTTTCCATCGAGTGGGAGGACGGTCGCATGGATCGTTTCCACGGGGCCGCCGAAAGCTGCGCCTACACGAGAAGCATCGATTTCCCGGTCAACAAGGCGGCCTTCGACGCGGCCTTCGACAAGTCCAACCAGTGAGTTGGTAAACGCTGAAAAACTGAAACGCTGAAATTCTGAAAGTTATGTCAAACGCACCATTGAGAGTCGGAATGATCGGGGGTGGAGGGGGAGCCTTCATCGCCAACCCGCACCAGAAGGCGATCCACTTCGACGGAACCCGCCGCGTGACCTCGGTCGCGCTGCACCCGGATCCGGAAATCGCCATGAACGAGGCCGAGAACTGGCCTTACCCGGTGAAGGGCTACAAATCCTACGACGACATGTTTGCCGACCAGGCGAACCTGCCCGACGACGAGAAGATCGACTACGTGCTGATCGTGACGCCGAACTTCGTCCACTTCGATCCCGCCATGAAGGCGCTCGAAGCGGGCATCCCCGTGCTTTGTGAAAAGCCGCTGACGACCGACCTGGAGAAGGCCGACCAGTTGGTCGCCAAGGCGAGGGAGAAGAACGTGCCCTTCGCGGTCGCGCACACCTATCTCGGCCACTGGACCAGCTGGTTCATGCGCTTCATCGTGAAGAGCGGCCTGATCGGCGAGGTGCGCTGGGTGGATTCGTACTACATCCAGGGCTGGCTCGCGAACAAGCTCGAGGATTCCGGTCAGATGCAGGCCGAGTGGCGGACCGACCCGAAGAAGGCGGGCGGCAGTGGCTGCGGCGGCGACATCGGGACCCACGCGATGATGCAGCTGCGCTACGTCACCGGACTGGAAATCGAGCGGGTTTCGGCACGGCTCGAGAAGTTCGTCCCGGGGCGCCCGATCGATGATCACTTCACCGTCTATTGCGACCTCAGCAACGGCGGCAAGGCGCTGGTCCGTGCCTCGCAGATCTGCATCGGCCACCTCAACGACCTCGGCATCATGGTCGCCGGCACCAAGGGTGCCATCAAGTGGCGCCAGGAGGAACCGGAGCAGATCACCGTGCTGGTCGACGGCCAACCGGACCGCACCTACTGGCGCGGAGCGGTGTCGGCCAACGACGGTTTCCTCGGGGACGTGCCGGACTGGCTGCTCAACGAGCCGACCATCCCGCCGGGCCACGGCGAGGCCTTCCACGATGCCTTCGCACGCCTCCACCGCGAGTTCGAGAAGACCGTGCGTGCCTACCAGGCGGGCGAGGAGTGGAGCTGCGACGGCGAGAAATACGCCAACATCGACGACGGACGGATGGGTCTGGCCTTCATCGACGCCTGCCTCAAGTCCAGCGACGCCGATGGTGCCTGGGAGGCGGTCTGCAAGGGCTGAGAACTCCGCCGCAACACCTCCGCCCCTGCCGCGCCCGTTCGCGGCAGGGGCTTTTCGTTTGGGGTCCGTGACTCTTGTCGCACCGCGGCACAGGGGAGTCTGATGCCCCCTTCCGAGGAACTTTTTGGTGAATGCTGGAACGGGGCCGGCTTCCGGGGTGGTGCCGCGGTGTGCAGGGAAGTCTCCTGGGAACTTGGGGAAGACGGGCGACCGAACGCATTGACACCGGTCCATGGCTTCCTAACCTCGGAGAGTCCATGAAACCGGTGATGAAACGTCCTATGAGGGCCGTGCTCCGCAGTATGATTTGCTTGTCGATCGTGGGGGTGGGCTTAGCCAGCGAAGAAGAAGATGCCCGGATCGCTGCGATTCAGAAGAACTTGGGGACTTTCAAGAAGATCGAACTCAAGACCGATCCCGGCAGCGGCAGACCGATTCCCTTTCAGATCGAACTCAACAAGGATGTCATCGTCCACGACGGTTTGCGACTCTCTGGCTTCCGGTTCACCGTCGACCGGGACGAGAAGTTCGGCCCTAAGCGCGATCAGCACTTTGCCTGGTATTTCATTGTCCCCGCCAATGCTGGATTCAAGTCGTGGTATGTCGTCAAATCGGAAGGCAAGATGCGGGGATTCCACGCATTCCGCGAGCGCGACCCCGGAGCCTTCAGGGGGCTGGACAAGGTTCCTCCGAAAGACAAGGGGATGCTGATTCTTCAACTGCTTGGGGGCAGCCGGTTTGTCGATGGCGATGAGTATGTGATGTGGTTTGGCTTCGACGAAGCCAGCGTTGAGCCACGCGAGACCACCGTTTGTCTTGGATTCACCCCAGACGATGACACCAACAGCTTTCTGGGACTCGAACCCATCGACGAAGAGCCGTGATCGATTGGCATCGGCAAAGCGACCACCTGTTCCCGCTCAAGCGGGAAACCGGCATTACGGAGAGCGTGTGCCGCAAACACTGTCGGCCCGCGCTCGCTGAAGATCCCCTGGAGGACGCCCCGCGAACATCCAGGGTAGGACAGCCCTGCGCTGCGAGCCCGTCGGGGGGCTTGGAGCGATGAGCTCCATCTTGTCCCGACCCAAAACCTTCCCAGAATCATGAAAATGGATCGTTTCTCACGACTTGGATCCGTGGCGATGGCCGCCTTCATACTGGGTGTGGCAGGGGCGGCTCATGCCCAGGGTGAAGATGTCCAAGCGCAGTTCGCGCGGGCCCACAAGCTCATCAACGAGGGAAAGGCGGACCAGGCATTGCCCATTTTGGAGACGCTGCGCAAGAAGCCGGAGGCCGTTAGCGAAACCGGCCTGGCACGCGTTCAAGATCTGTATGGAGTCTGCCTGTTGAACAATGGCAGAACGGATGATGCGATTGAGGCCTTCAGCGATGGGAAGGAGATCTATGAAGGGCTCAAGCCTTCGGATCGGGAGGGGTATGATGGCTTGTTGCTGAACCTGAGCATCGCACAGAGGGCTGCGAAGCGGTTTGAAGGTGCCGAGAAGACCCTGCTGAAGTTGTTGGAACTTGTAGAAGAGCAACGTTCGACGAAGCCGGCCTGGTTCGTCTTGGGTGAACTGGCGGCACTACACGAAGAGGCCGGAGACCTCGACCGCGCGCTGACCCGTATCCAGGCAGCCCTGGATGCTCTACATCGGAGCAATTCCGAGGATCACGAGAGCGAGGCACGGATGTATGGGGCCCTCACCGACTACCTGACGAGAAGAGGGGATGTCGCCGCATCGATGCGTAGTGGCGAGAAATGGGTGGCGGCTGCGCGGCGGGCCTACCCCCCGGAAGACCCCAATCTGGCCGCCGCGCTGCAGAGTTGTGGCCGGGCACTTGAGAGGGTCGAAAGAATCAAGGAGGCGAATGACTTGTTCGTCGAAGCCATGGAGATTTACCGCAACGCTTCGGGAGGAAGCAGCTTGCCGGGCGAGACACCGGTGTTCATGTGCATGGTTTCGCTCGCTGGAACAAAGCTGCGTCTCGACCAGTTCCGTGAAGCGGAGGCTCTGCTCAGTGAGTCCGAGCAGGTGCTGAATCGCATCCCGGGCAACACCATGCCGCTTGCCGGTTACTGGCACGACTGCTGCCGCCGGCTCTACATGGTCATGAACGATCCGGAGAAGACCCTCCACCATGCCGAGGAGTCGCTGGCCTGCTACCGGAAGGCTTACGATGAAGACAGTCCCATGGTGAAGGATGCACGCCGAACTCTCGCCCTCATGTATGAGAAGCTGGGTCGCCAGGAAGAGGCGGACCGTATGGGCGAGGGTTTGGATGGGACCTACGCCAATCAGGATGAACTGCGACAGATCGAGGGCCGCGGCTGGAACGCGTTCATGGAGGGCGATTACGCCGCCGCGGAGAAGCTTTTCACCGAGTTGTACCAGAGGGTGCTCAGGGAGCACGGGGAGGATCATCCATGGGTCGCCGCCGCACTCTTCGGCTTGCTCAACACCTGCCACGCCACAGACCAGGATGAGAAGGGGGCCAGCATCTATGCGCGTCTCGGGGATTTCATGAAGTCGCATGAGGACCGGCTGGATTCACGCATTGCCCGCGATGCTTATCTGGGTTTGGCCATCATGGGTCACAAGTTGAAGAAGCGCGAGGAGGCGAAGGCGTGGACGACGAAATACTACCTGAACCATGAGCGGCAGATGAACGCGGTGCTCTCGGTGGGGACGCATCAGCAAAGACTCCAGTTTGCCGCCAGCCGGGATCCCTACCACCTCTTCGCCACCCTGAATGCTCCGCGGGCCCTGGCAACCGTGGTGTTGCGGCTGAAGGGAGTGGTCATGGATTCGCTGCTGGAGGAGCGTCGCTATGCGCTGATGAGCAAGGATCCCAAGCACAAGGAATCCATCACGGAGCTTGCCCGCCTCAAGGAGGATTACCGGAAACTCACGTTCTCGAGGGACCCCCAGGCAGCCCGCGACGCTGAGGAGATCAAGGCGCGCATCGAGGGGGTGGAACAGGATATTGCGGGCCTGGGCACCTCCGCTGGCGTGACCCGCCGGGCCTTGCGGGTGAAGATTGAGGATGTTCAGGGAAAGTTGCCTGACGATTCACTCCTCATTGAGTTCATCCACTACCACGACGCCCGGCGTGTCCTCTGTTACGGCGCAATATTGATTCCACCAGCAGGCGAGGTGAAGTGGGTGCCGATCGGTCAAGGTGATGAACTCGACAGCTATCTGAAGGGCTACAAGTTCATTGGCAACCACTTCGGGAACCCGGCGATGATGGAAGCGTCCGCCCGGAAGCTTCACAGCATTTTGTGGGAGCCCGTCGAGAAGCACTTTCCCAAGGGGACGAAGCGGCTGATTCTCAGCCCCGACAGTGAACTGTGTTTCGTGTCATTCGCGACGCTCTTGAACGCCGGCGACGAGTTCCTCAGCGAGCGCTACGACATCCAGTATGTCGCAAGCGGCCGGGACCTGCTGCGTCAGCCCTATCGTGATGAGATGGAGCGGAGCCGGAAGACGATGACCATCTTTGCGGATCCTGAATATCTCCTTGATTCGTCCGGTGGGGATGGCGCCCGGTGGATGGCGCCACTGCCTGGAGCCCGGGAGGAAGGCGAGGCCCTCAAGGCCATGGCGGAAGGCTGGGGCTGGAAGGTCGATCTCTTCACCGCCGAGCAGGCCGATGAGCAGACGATGCGGGCTTTGCAGGCGCCTCGCATCCTTCACTTGGCCACCCACGGGTTCTATCTGGACGACATGCCCCATCCCGGCAAGCAGAGCGAACAGGCCAATCCCATGCTGAAGAGCGGATTGGCTCTGGCTGGCGCGGAAAACACTTTCAAGGCATGGCGCTCGGGGAAGGTCAACGATCCCAGCCGGGACGGCATTCTGATGGCCGATGAGCTTGGCGACCTCGACTTGCGCGGCAGTTGGCTGGTGTGCCTTTCCGCCTGTCAGACCGGCAGTGGCGAAGCCAAGTCAGGACAGGGCGTGCTGGGTCTGCGCCGGGGGTTTGTCGAGGCTGGCGCGCAACACCTGATCAGCACGCTGTGGCCCATTCCCGACGACACGACGGTGCCGATGATGAAGGACTTCTACACCGAGCTGGCGATCAACCAGGATCCGCCGCTGGCGCTCTCCCGGGTGCAGCGCGACTGGCTGGTCAGGCTGCGCGACAAGCACGAGAGCCCCGGCCTCGCGATCATCAAGGCGGGAGCATTTATAACAAGTTCCTATGGCGCTCCGTGAAGCAGTAACTGATCTCAACACTTCAAGGGCTGAGAACTCCGCTTCAGCACCTCCGCCCCTGCCGCGGTTCTGCCGCGGCAGGGGTTTCTGTTTGGAGTGTGGCGGCAAGCCTCCGCACTTGCTCCAAAACCTTGTGGAGGTCGGCCTTGAATGGTAGCGCTCTGGAGCCGTCGAATCACGCGTTCTCACAAGCTCTTATGAAAACCACACTCCTTCTTCCGCTGGGTCTTGCCATTGCTGCCGGACTGATCGCTGCCTCACCCAAGAAGGAAATGCCACCGGCCGGGGCGCTTGAGAAGATTGTCGAGTCGCTGCCGGCGAAGCCCTACGCCAAGCCGAAGCAGAAGAGAAAACTGCTGGTCTTCTCCAAGACGGCGGGCTTCCGCCACAAGTCGATCGCCACCGGCAAGGTGGCTCTGGAGGAAATGGGAGAGAAGACCGGGGCCTTCGAGGCGGTCATCAGCGATGACCTCGCCAATTTCGAACCGGACAAGATCGGCCGGTTCGACGCCATCCTTTTCCTCAGCACGACCCAGAATGTCTTCAAGGGGGCGGAGAATGAAAAGGCGCTGCAGGAAAGCCTGATGAGCTTCATCCGGAGCGGGAAGGGGTTCATCGGCATTCACGCCGCCACCGACACCTTCTACAACTGGCCGGAGTATGGCGAGATGATCAACGGCTACTTCGACGGGCATCCGTGGGGTGCCGGCACGCCGGTGCACATCTTCGTCGAGCCCGGCAAGGAGGAGCATCCGCTTGCGGCCATGTTCGAGGGCGAACCTCTGGAATTCAAAGAGGAGATCTATCAGCTGAAGGATCCCTACGATTCCTCGAAGGTCGACATGCTGCTCCGTCTCGACCGCGAAAAGAGCGCGGAGGTCAAGGGCATCAAGCGCAAGGACAACGACTTCGGGGTCGCCTGGGCCAGGAACTGGGGCGAGGGTCGCGTCTTCTACTGCTCGCTCGGCCACAACCACCACATCTACTGGCACCCCAAGGTGCTCCGGCATTACCTCGCCGGCATCCAGTGGGCGCTGGGCGACTACGAGGTCGAGGTCGCGAAGTGATTCACGAGTTGGGCGGTCGCACCACGCGCGGCCGCGGTTTTCTCGGCTCCGCGGGTCCGGGTGCGGGTTGCCGCGGTTGCGGCTGAGCCTGGGGTGACGGCTTGCGCACGGGTGGTGCGGGGATGGACTTTCGGCCGGTCGCCGCATCGTCGAGGGTCCGCTGGTCGACCTCGACGGTGCGGAAGGTGTATTTGGGATCGAGATCAGAGACGACTTCCCGCATCTTCTGCTGGAGTTCCGGTTCGCCGTAGAATGGTCCGGAGCCGGGGCCTCCGCCGGTGTGGGTCTCGAGGAGCAGCAGTTCTCCCTTGCTCAGGAGAAATGAAGGATGCCCGGAGTCGCCTGAAATGAGGCTCTTGCGTCGCTCGGGAGAAAGCCGGTCGTCGAACTGGAAGTGCAGCCAGTTGGGGCCCATGTTGCGAATCTGGTGGAAATACAGCTTCCGTTTCTGTTCGGTGACGAGCGCCGTGGCACCGACCAGCAGGCTTTGGTAGTCGTCGCGGGCTTTCGGCAGGGGGTAGCGGCGGATCTCCGGCGGCAGCGGCCGATCGAGAAGTCCGATGGCGACGTCGCAGCGGAGGCCCCGATCCGTCAATTTGACGACCTTCTCTACCGTGCGGGCGTGGCGCCGCCCGGTCCGGTCGTGGAAGACCAGATCCTGGCCGGCCGGCCGGATGTAGTGGGCTGCCATCACCACGTGGCGGGGCGTGATCACCGTTGCCGTGTTGTTCTTGTCCCAGGCCACGCCGCTGAGATCGAGCTTCCACGGCCATTCCTGGCTCCAGCGAACCGGGCCCGCCGCCGTGTAGCTGACGAACAGATCGTTCGGGCCTTTCGCATCCTTGGCAAGATCGTGGAGTTCGAGCGCGGGATCGTGGAGCGCGCCGATCCGCCCGCTTCCCGAGCAGGAGAGAAGGCACAGGATCAGGGCCGTGGTGATGGGACGCATGGGGGGACTCTGCGCCCGATCGTGCCGCGAGGCAAATCACGGATCAGCGCCGCGGAGGCGGCCCGCCACGCGGCGGACCCGGCCGGCCGCCCGGAGGCCCGGGGGGAGGTCCGCCATCGGCCCCTTCCGGACCTTCGCCAGGGGGACGCTTCGCAAAGGAAGGATCGGGTTTGCCCCGGAACAGGCGCGGGATGAAGGGGTAATCCCTGGTCAGGACATAGTGATACGTTCCGTCGGGAAACTCCGGCGTGACGCCGACGCGTCCGTTGCATTCGTCGAGGTCACCGAGGCCGTCGACGTATTCGTAGTCGGCGGTGTAGGTGCCGTCGTGCTCCCCGCGGGGACTGCCCCGGCCTTCGCGCCGGCCCTCCTTCAGGCGGTAGCTGGAGCGGAGCATCACCACGCCGCTGCCCGAGTCCTCGGGGTCGACATACCCGTAGAGCCCGTAGATCGGAAAGCCGTCGGCCGCCCAGCCGATGAGGGTCATTTCCCGGCGACCGCCCGAGAGGCGCTCGAACAGCCCGGTGGGAAGCCCGTGGTAGTGGTAGGCGCCGTTCGGTTGGACGTGGGCATGATGATCGTCGAGCCCGAGATCCACCTCGCCGGAGAGCGCCTCGTAGTTCCATTCAGAGTCGCGGCGGTTCCGATAGAATTCCGCCGTGGCCGGGTCGAAGACCACGCCGTTGAGGGCAACGCCGAAGAGGTTGTGGCCGACCTCGACCGCGCGCTTGGCCGCCTCCGGTTCCACCGGCATCGAGAACAGGTAGTCTTGGGGAGTGATGGCGTTGGGATTGTCACGATTGGGAAACCGTCCGGTCTTGTGGTCGGGAATTCCGTTCGACTCGACGACGCGGCGCTGACCGACCACCCGGATCTCGACTTCGGGACGGCTCTTCGCCGACCGATGCGCCTGCTCGAGATCGAGTTCCGGATTGTGGATCGACGGCGGGTGTTGCGGATGCGCGACGAGGGGGAGGGTGGGGAATGCCAGCAGCAGGATCGTGGGAACCTTCATGCGACAAATCCAGGCACCGCCATGTAAAGCGCGTGTGTTGAATGCGAAAAATTCCGGCAAAGCCGAATCGGGCGGGAATCGCTTGCGCCCTTGGCAAAGCCCGAGTCCTTGCGGGGATGAAAGCACACGGGAGCAGGCGGAACGGCTCGCCCGGGAGTTGCGGGCCTTCCTGGACGGCAACTAGCCCGGACTTCTGCCGCGCGGGAAATGCGGGGCGATGCGCCGCGATTGCCACTTGAGTTTCGCCCGGTGGGGATCCAGCCTCCCGGCGGTCTCATGAAATTTCAATCCATCGTCGCTTGTGCCACCATCGGCTTGCTTGGGCTCGTCCAGGCCGAGGTTCCGAAAGTCCTCGACTACCTGCCGGTCGGCAAGCTGGTGAAGGGAGCCACGACCGTCGTGCTGCCACCGCCGGAGCTCGACAAGTACGTGGTCAAGCTGGAGGAGGCCGCCAAGGCGAATCCGGGGTGGTTCGAGGAATACTCCAAGAAGTCGGCTCCCGGGGTGCCGCTGCCCTACGACCCGAAACTCGGCCTCACCGAAGACGAGTACAAGGACTACCTCGAACTCTGGGCCAAGCGCGAGTTCAAGCCCGTCGATCCGGTCATCCTGCAGTTGAAGGAGGGCAGCGACGGCCGCTGGAGCATCAACGCGGCGGTCCCGCAGGGCGGATCCTCGCCGATCTCGACGCTCAAATACGATCCCGAGAAGGATGCCTTCGTTTCTCCCAATGGCACGCTCGAACGCCTTGAGGACGTCAACGCCGACAAGGACAGCATCCTCGGCGCATGGACCGGGCACGAATGGAAGTTCGAGGAGAAGACGAGCCTCGGTGAAACCAAGGAGAATTTCGCCATTGGCAAGACCGGCGACGGGAAGTTCGGATTGCTGGTCTATCGCATGCAGGAAGTATCGTCCGAGGGGACCCGCCTCTACGACAAGAGTCTCGTCATCCGCTACCCGATGGGTGAAGCCGGGGTGCTGAAGACGCCGGCGCCCGGAGGACGCTGATCCGATGCTCCGCAAGAGGCGGAGATGGGTGAAATGGTGGATCGTGTTGCCGGCGGTCCTCCTCGTTCTGTTCGGACTGCTGCAGCTGCTCCTCGCCACGCCTTGGGCCCGGAACCGGGCGGCTGCCATGGTGGAGCGGCGGCTCGGACTCGAAACGACCATCGGGCGGCTGGGCTGGAGTCCATGGACGGGACTTGAGGCTCACCGGCTGCGGATTGGGAAGCCTGCGGGCCTGGACGCCGCGCCCCTCCTGAAATTGCGCCGGGTCAGGATCTGGCCCGACTACTCGAGCCTGTTCGCGAATCCGCGCGAGATCCGCGGGATGGAGCTGGACGGCGCGACTTTGGAGCTGGATCTCGAGCTTCTGGCGACTTTGGCCGGGCGCGCGATGAGCCAGATCGAGCAGCCGCCCGCAGTTGCCGCCGTGGTTCCATCGGCCCCTCGGCCAGCTGGAGGCCCGACGTTCCATCCTCCGGAAGCCACGCGTCCTCCGGTTCCGCCACAAGCTCCGGACCCACCACGGGAGCCTGCCGCAGGGCGGGAGGCAGCCGAGACTCCCGGCGCGTGGCTGACGCTGAGGGATTGCGAGGTCATTCTGGGAGGTGGTGGCTCCACCGAAATCGCGGGAGTCCGGAATCTGGAGGGTGCTTTGCCGTTCCGTGGGGTCGGTCAGGGGAAGGTAGAGGGGGCGTTGTCGATTTCAGCCTCAGACACGATTGAAGCAAACGTTCATATTGACTGCGCGCTCACCGAAATGGACGAACTCATTGCGACTTTGAAAAGTTCGGAAGAACATTTGCAACTAGCTATGCAGCAAAGTATACTACTAGAGTCGAAATTTTTGATTCAAACAAATGGTTCAATTAGGCTTGTGAAGCCGGCTGAGAAGTTTCTTGGTCCGGGCTTTGAGCTTGGTCTCGATCGATTTGAGGCGCGCTGGGAAGGCCTGGGATTGCTTCGATTTCCTGGATCCTGGCTGGCCCGGGCGGAGGCTCGGGCCAGCGGCATCGAGTTTACCGCCGAGGGTTGGGCCGGTTCCATGGACGAGGCCGCGGGACAGCTCCGGCTTCGCCGGGGTCGGCTGGAGTGTCCGGACTTCCGTCTTACGGGCTCGCCGGTCTCGGTGAGGGGAAATGGATGGTTGGGGGCAGGGTCCGGAGCGGCGGTCGCCCGGGTGACGA
Organism: Haloferula sp. A504; assembly: GCF_044385805.1. Classification (NCBI taxonomy): domain Bacteria; kingdom Pseudomonadati; phylum Verrucomicrobiota; class Verrucomicrobiia; order Verrucomicrobiales; family Verrucomicrobiaceae; genus Haloferula; species Haloferula sp. A504. The sequence goes on along the minus strand of NZ_JBISBU010000005.1, from coordinate 142,200 downwards.
TGCCGGCTGCCATGGCGGGCCAAGGTTTCGATCGCTGCGGTGAACTCCGGTGGCACGACCTGCCGCCGGGAGATCTCGCCTACTCGGACATCACGTTGTGGGCGGATGAGGACCGCCGGTGGTGGGTGGAACTCGGCGAGGGTGGGCGCCACCTGGCCTGGGAAGAGTGGACGCGATGCTTGCGGAGCGGGCCGGAGCTTGGCAGGTAGGTCCCGGTGAGAATCATCGCGGGAAAAGCGGGGCGGCGGAAAATCCGGGTGCCCAAGACGGTGACCCGGCCGACGACGGATTTTGTCCGGCAGGCGCTGTTCTCGATGCTGGGTGCGCAGGTCGAGGGTGCGCGGGTCCTGGATCTGTTTGCCGGATCGGGCGCGCTGGGCTTGGAGGCGTTGAGCCGGGGCGCGGCATCCTGCGTCTTCGTGGATGAAGGCAGGGGGGTCGAGAAGGTCATTGAGGGCAACCTCGGGCAAACCGGACTCGACGGGGGCCGGGTGATCCGGGCCGAGGTGCATGGCTGGCTGAAGCGGGATCGGTGCCGTTATGACCTGATTTTTGCGGACCCTCCCTATGCGCGCTCCCTGCTGGACCGGGATCATGTGGCGGAACTGCTCGATGCGGGCCTGCTTGTGGAGCGGCTCGCCGACGGGGGGCTGCTGGCGATCGAGCAGGCGGCGGAGGCGGAGGCGCGCGCGGCGAAGGGTCTCGATCTTCTCGAGCACCGGACCTACGGGGGGAGTTCCATCCTGCTTTACGCTCCGGAGGCACGCTCATAGCCTTCGGCCCGGATGTCCCTGCTGATCTACCGCCTGCTGTTGCCGCTCTATCTGGGCGTGGCACTGCCGGGCTGGGTGCTCAAGATGGCCCGGCGGGGCGGATTCGGCAGTGGTCTGCTCGAGCGTTTCGGGTGGTTCCGTCTGGAACCGGAGTTCGAGCCGTGCGGCGCGACCCACGTTCATGCGGTCAGTGTCGGAGAGACATTGCTCGCCCTGAAGCTCATCGATGCGTGGCGGGCGCGGGATCCCGATCGCCGCTTCGTGCTGGCGGTGGCGACCGCGACCGGCCACGCGGTCGCGATAGGGCGGGAGGATCGCTCGCTGCGGGTGGTCTATCAGCCCGTCGACCTGAGGGCTTGTGTGCGCCGCTACCTCGACCGGTTCGAGCCTGCCGGATTGGTGCTGGTCGAAGGGGAGATGTGGCCGAATCTCATGCTGGAATGCGAAAGTCGGGGCATCGGGGTTTCGCTGGTCAATGCTCGGATGTCGCCGCGTTCGCGCCGGCGGTATAGGAGGTTTGCCAGCTGGGTGAGGCCGGTGTTCTCTCGACTGGAGCGGGTCGCGGTCCAGGAGGAAAGCGATGCCGGGATCTGGGAGCAGCTGGGTGTGGCTCCGGCGAAGGTCCGGGTGATCGGGAGTCTGAAGTTCGATCCCGGCGACGGCCCGGCGCCGAGTCGGCGGGAGGCATTCCAGGAGATGCTCGCCGTCTGCCGCGGGGATCGGCCGGTCGTTCTTGCGGCCAGCACGCACGCGGGGGAGGAGCCGTTGATTGCCCGTGCCGTGACCGGGGCCGGCGGCTTTCCCCTGATCGTCCCGCGGCATGCCGAGCGACGCCAGTCGGTCCGCACCTCGCTCGAGGATGCGGGGTTCGAGGTCGCCCTGCGGTCGGATTTTTCCCCGGTCTCGGAAACGGGGGTGCTCGTGGTGGACTCCACCGGGGAGCTTCGCGACTGGACGGCGCACGCCGACGTCGTCGTGATCGGGAAGAGCTTCCTTGCCGAGGGTGGCCAGAATCCGGCGGAGGCGGTGCAGGCGGGAAAGCCGCTGCTGTTCGGTCCGCACATGGAGAACTTCGAGCCGCTGGCGACGCGCCTGGTCGAGATGGGGGGCGCATGGCGGGTGGCGGATGAGAACGAACTCGCGGAACGCCTGAAGGAGATCATCGGCGGGACCCGTCGGCCGGATCCGGAGTTGGCGCGCCGGGTGCTCTCGCGGCATGCCGGAGCCACGGGCCGGATGATCGATTGGTTGGCGTCCTGAATCGATTCTGTCTGGATTGGAGGAATCGCCGCTTTGTCTTTCGGGACGATCCGTTCTAGCGTCTTCCGTATGACCGACTCGCCGGATCCTTCAAAAGATCTGCTTTCCGCTTTCGACCTCGGGCCCGCATGGGCGCGCGGTGATGATGCCAAGAAGAATTACGCCGATCACCCCGGGGACCGCCAGTCCAAGGGGCGCCGGGACGGCGATGGCCGTGGACGCCAGGGCGGCGGGCGCCAGGGTGGCGGAGGTCAGCGTGGAGATCGCCGTGGTGGCGATCGCCGGGATGACCGGAAGGGGCGGCGTGGCGATTTCGGTGGACGCGGCGGCGGACCCCGCGATCTGCCGCCGGCCGCCGACGGGGTGAAGATCACCGTGCTTCCGAGCGAGGAGGCGATCCACCTGATCGTGAAGGAGATCCAGCACCGCGCGCGGGTGTATTCGCTCTTCGATGTGGCGCAGTTGTTTCTCGGGGCGCGGGAGCGCTACCAGTTGCAGGTCGATGTCGAGGAAGGCCGCCCTGCTCTCTACCGGGGGCGGAAGGATGCGAGTCTTTTCCTGGGCAAGGACGAGGCGGCTTCCCATTTCTTCGGCTCCCAGGCCTTCGAGGAATTGTACGAGACCGAGGAGACCGAGGTGGACCCCCCGAAGGGAAACTTCCAGGTGGTCGCCCGCTGCGGCATTTCCGGCGAGTGGCTTGGCCCGCCAAACTTCCATGGCTACCAGACAGCGCTGCGTCGCCTGCATCGCGAGCGCTTTGCCACGATGCCCTTCGAACGCTACGCGGCGAAGGTCCGGACCGAGCGCGGAGAGGAGGCGGTCAACGAATGGCTGGAGAGCATGAAGGTTCGCCGGCGGTGGCGGCCGAGGGGCGCGGATGATGACGCGTGGACCTTCGAGCGCGCCGAGATCGAGCGGGATTTCCTGACCCGGGCCTTTGATGAGGCCTTTGAGGAGGTCCGGAAAACGACGCTGCCGGGCGACGTGCCCGCACAGAATCTTTCGGAGCGCCTGCTTGCCTCGATCAAGATCGCCACCTCCCACACCCGGCGCCACCCGGCGATGATCATTCCGTCGATCTGCCGGATGCTGGAATCGGATCACCTCGCGATCTTCAAGAAGCAGGGCAAGTTGTACTGCGGCCCGGCCCGGCCGCATCCGCTGGTCAGCTTCGATGATCTTTCCGTGCGTCCGGCGACCATCGTCAAGTGGCTCGATGCCAACCCGGATGCGGTGCTCGATGATCTGTGGAAAGCCATCCTTCCCGCGGGAACCGAGGACCCTCCGCGCGAATGGCTGGTGGATCTCTTCTGGCTCCTGAGCCAGGGGCATGTGCTGCTGTTTGCCGATGGCAAGCTGGTGCTGCCGAAGAAACGTCACCCCGACGCCGCGCCGACGAAGAAGAAGTCTGCGGCCAAGAAGCAGGCCGCGCCCGGCGGCGCGGCAGCCCCCCGGAAGCCGAAGCGAAAGCGCGGCAAGAGCCGTCCGGCGACCGTCCCGTCCCATGCCGCGACCGTGCGCCGGATCGTCCGGATGCGGCACGGTGCGCTCAAGAAGCTGCGCGGGCAGTCACGCTTGTGGGGACGGCGCCTCGCGCGCCGCGACCGCATCAAGGCCTTGCTCGACGACCATCCGACCGGAAGCCGGCGGCTCAGATCAATTCGTTGAGCCGGTCCCGCGCGACCTCCAGGTAGTGTTCATCGAGTTCGATGCCGGAGAACTGCCGGATGCCGGAGCGCTTGGCGGCCACGGCCGACGAACCGATTCCGAGAAAGGGGTCGAGCAGGCGGGTGGCTTCCCCCATGCCGTGGAGGCGCAGGCATTGCTCGACCAGGGCCACCGGGAAGGTCGCCGGATGGGGGCGCTGCTTGTCGCGCGAGACGATGGTCTCGTAGGGAATGAACCAGGTGTTACCGCGGCAGCGCTTGTCGATGCCGCCGGTGTGGCCCCAGCGGGCGATGTTCGACTTGTCCTGATAGGGGACGCCGGCGGCGCGGCGGTTGAGGGGCACCTGGCCGGCTTTCGTCAGGTGAAACACGTACTCGTGGCAGTCGTTGACGAAGCGCTTCGAGTTGATCGGCTTGAAGTGGCCGGCGCTGATGGTTTCGCCCGCGCGGGTCTCGATGGTGATCGATTTGATCCAGTGGAAGGTGTTCTGGAGCACGAAAAGCTCGTCGGTCAGCGCGAGCAGGACCTGGTGCGGGAAGAGTGGGTTGGACGGAGCGGCACCCACATTGAGAAAGAACGAGCCCTCGTCGGTGAGCACCCGTTTCACCTGGGCCGCCCACTCCTTGCACCATTCGAGGAAATCCGCGCGGGCCGTGGTGTCCTTGTAGGTGCGGTAGTTGATGCCCAGGTTGTAGGGCGGTGAGGTCACCACCACATCGTGCGAGCCGGCGTCGAGCGCCGGAAGGATCTCTAGGCAGTCGCCGTGGTGGAGTTGCAGGTTCAAGGGACGGAGGCGGTGTGGGGATCCGAAGAGGAGAAGCGGGCTGCGCCATGGGTAAGATGTGCAGGTTTCATAACCGCCGCTCCATATTTCGAGGCGCTCACGCTTCTCGACCGCAGCATTGACCTCGCTCCGCTCGCTCCATGCCGGTTTGCGGGTTTCCTCCTCCGGAAACCCGGGGTGATTGAGGTCGAGGCGCTCACGCTTCTCGACCGCAGCATTGCTTGAACTTCTTGCCGGATCCGCAGGGGCAGGGGGCGTTCCGGCCGACGCTCTCGACGTTGAAGCTGGGCTTGCGCTTCGGAAGGTTGAGCTTCAGCGAGCCGCCGCCGCCACCGGCCACGCCCGGGTTGAGGTTTCCGGAATTCCCGGTGCTGGTCGTGTTGGCCTGTCCGGCGCTCTGTAGCTGGGTTTGCTGGGAATGGAGTTGCTTGAGGTATTCCTCGATCTTCGATGCCGAGCGGAAGAGGTTCTGCAGGGCCTCGCCGTCGATGCCCTCCATCAGGCTCTCGAACAGCTTGTAGGCCTCGTTCTTGTACTCGACGAGCGGATCCTTCTGGCCCTGGGCCCGGAAGGAGATGCCCTCGCGGAGCGCATCCATGTTGTAGAGATGCCCCTGCCACTGCTTGTCGATGGCAACGAGGATCATCCGCCGCTCTTCGGTATCGAGGATCTCCGGAGGCAGGTTCGAAATCCGGGCCTCGTAGGTCTCCTTGACCCGCGCGATCAGGAACTCGGAGATCTCCTCGACCGAGTTGGTTTCGAAGTTCAGGTCCTCGGCTTCGATCCGGATTGGCAGGGTGGAGTTCACCCAGCCGAGCAGCTCGTTGTAGTCGGGCGACTCCTCGTCCCGGTCGATGAGAAACGCTCCGACGCGCTCGGGGATGACCTTTTCGATGATCTCGTTGACGAGCTCGCGCGGGTTCTCGGTGCTCAGCACCTCGTTGCGGTAGCCGTAGACGACCTCCCGCTGCTTGTTCATCACGTCGTCGAACTCGAGAATGCGCTTGCGCCAGGTGTAGTTGCGCTGCTCGACGCGCTTCTGGGCGGTTTCGACCGACTTGTTGAGCCACGAGTGCTCGAGGGCCTCGCCTTCCTCCATGCCGAAGCGCTCCATCATGTTGGTCATGCGGTCGGCGGCGGCGAAGTTCCGCATCAGGTCGTCCTCGAAGGAGATGTAGAACTGGCTCATCCCGGGGTCGCCCTGGCGGGCGCAACGGCCGCGGAGCTGGCGATCGACGCGGCGGGATTCGTAGCGCTCGGTGGCGATCACGAACAGTCCGCCCGCATCGGCCACGCCCTCACCCAGCTTGATGTCGGTGCCGCGGCCCGCCATGTTGGTGGAAATCGTCACGGCACCCTTCTGGCCGGCGGCCATGATGATTTCCGCCTCCTGCATGTGGAACTTCGCGTTCAGCACCGTGTGGGGAATCTTGCTCCGCTTGAGCATGCGGGAAACCGTTTCCGAGGCGTCCACCGAAGCGGTGCCGACCAGAACCGGCTGGCCCTTCTCGTGGGCTTCCTTGATCTTGGCGATCACCGCGTTGTACTTCTCCCGCCGGGTCTTGAAGACCTGGTCGTTGAGGTCCTTCCGCTGGTTCGGCCGGTTGGTCGGGATCGGGAGGACGTCGAGCTTGTAGATGTCGTGGAACTCGGCCGCCTCGGTCTCCGCGGTGCCGGTCATGCCCGCCAGCTTCTCGTAGAGGCGGAAGTAGTTCTGGATCGTGATCGTGGCGTAGGTCTGGGTCTCCTTCTCGATGACCACGTTCTCCTTGGCCTCGACGGCCTGGTGGAGTCCGTCCGACCAGCGGCGACCCGGCATCTTGCGGCCGGTGTTCTCGTCGACGATGACCACCTTGCCCTCCTCCACGACGTACTGCACGTCCTTCTCGAAGACGCAGTAGGCCTTCAGGAGCTGGGAGATGTTGTGCATCTTCTCCGCCTGCTGGTCCATCCTGTCCTGCGCCTGCTCCTTGCGGATCGTGCGCTGCTCCTCGGTGAGTTCCGGATCGGCGTCGATCTCGGCGAGGAGGGTGCCGAGGTCGGGCAGCACGAAGCTGTCGGGATCGTCAGGCGAGAGATACTCCCGGCCTTGCTCCATCAGGTCGGCGTCGTTCGCCTTCTCGTCGATGGTGAAATACAGTTCCTCCTTCAGGTTGAAGAGTTCCTTCTTCTGGGCGTCCTGATAGAAGGACAGCTCGGTCTTCTCGAGCAGGCGGCGGACGTCGGGCTCCTGCATGAGGCGCATGAGCTGACGGTTGCGCGGCTGGCCGAGCTTGACCTTGAAGAGGTGGCGGCCGGCGGTCTCGGGATCTTCCTCGAGGATCTTCTTGGCCTCGGTGACGAGTTCGTTGCAGAGGTGCGTCTGGCGCTTCACCAACTGCTCGACCAGCGGCTTGTAGCGGTCGAACTGGTGGGATGACACCGTCGAGGGACCGGAAATGATGAGCGGGGTGCGGGCCTCGTCGATGAGGATGGAGTCGACCTCGTCGATGATCGCGAAGTAGTGCCCGCGCTGGACCTGGTCGTCCTTGCTGGCGGCCATGCCGTTGTCGCGCAGGTAGTCGAATCCGAATTCCGAGTTGGTGCCGTAGGTGACGTCGCACTGGTAGTGCTCGCGGCGATCCCACGGCGGCATCTGGTTCTGGATGCAGCCGACGGTCAGGCCGAGGAACTTGAAGACCGAACCCATCCACTCGGAGTCGCGACGGGCGAGGTAGTCGTTCACGGTCACGACGTGCACGCCGAGGCCGGTCAGGGCGTTGAGGTACACGGGCAGGGTGGCGACGAGGGTCTTGCCCTCACCGGTCTGCATCTCGGCGATCATGCCCTTGTGAAGGGCGACACCGCCGACAAGCTGGACGTCGAAGTGAACCATTTCCCAGGGCGTTTCCTGGTCGCAGACCGTGATGGTCCGGCCGCACAAACGGCGGGCCGCGTTCTTCACGACGGCGTAGGCCTCGGGCAGGATCTGATCGAGGTAAAGGGCGCGGGATTTCCGGAACTGCGGCTCGATCTCCCGGAAGGCTGCCTTGGCGGCCTCGATCGACTCAACGGTCGAGTCCACGCGCAGGGGAAGCTCGGGGAATTCCTCGCGCAGTTCGGCGAGCCGGGACTCAAGCTTTTCGGCGGTTTCGCGCAGGAATTCGGCATCTCCACGTTCGAGGGCGGGCTTGGCCGGGGCTTCAAGCTCGTGGTAGCGGGCGAGGTGGGATTTCCACTTTTCCGTGAGTTCGCGCAGCTTCTCTTCCGGTTCCTGCTGGAGGGCTTCCTCGATTTCGTTGATGCGCTCGACGGTGGGTCGGATGCGGCGCAGCTCTCGCTGGTTCTTGGAACCAACGATTTTTTGGAGAATCCACTTGATCATGGGAAAGACGGATCGGGCCGTCGGACATCCAACAGCCGGCGGCGGAGGCCATACACCCCCGAGCGCCCCGGTGCAAGCGGCGGTGGCGCAAAGCTCCCGCTTTGCGGGTGATGGGCAAACCTCCGGGTTTGGCGTGTCGGGATAACAGGGGTGGCGAAGAATCGTTCGAGGCGGCGTGCCACGGGGCCGGACCCCCGGTGGATCGGCTCGCAAACCTCAGGTTTGCGCCACATCAGATCTTCATCGCGTTGAAGCCACCGTCGATGACGATCTCGGAGCCGGTGATGAAGGCCCCGGCCCGGTTCGAGGCCAGCAGCAGGGTCGCGCCGATCAGGTCCTCGGGATTGCCGAAGCGGCTCATCGGGGTCTGGCGGAGGATGTCGAGCACCCGGCTTTCATCGAGGACCTTGCGGTTCTGCTCGGCCGGGAAGAAGCCGGGCACCAGGGTGTTGACCCGGATCGAGTTTTCGGCCCACTCGCGGGCGAGGTTCTTCGAGAGGTTGTGGACGGCGGCCTTGGTGGCCGAGTAGGTGAAGACGCGGGAAAGGGGCACCAGGCCGGACATCGAGCCGAGATTGATGATCGAGGCAGGGATGCCTTCGTTGATGAAGTATTCGCCGAAGACCTGGCAGGTGCGGAAGACGGCGGTGAGATTGGTGTCGATGATGCGCTTGAACTCCTCTTCCTCGATCTCGAGGAAGGGGGTGGGAGCGTTGATGCCGGCCCCGTTGACCAGAATGTCCACCTTGCCAGAGGTTTTGATGACCTCGTCGAGGAGGCTCTGGAGCGACTCGCGCTTGGTCACGTCGGCTGCGACGAAGTAGCCCTTGCCGCCGTGCTCGGCGATCTTCTTGAGCTTGAGTTCGCCCTTTTCGCGGATGCGACCGACGAGAACCACCTCGGCCCCGGCGCGGGCGAGGCCTTCGGCCATCGTGCCGCAGAGTTCGCCCGTGCCTCCGATGATCACGGCCGTCTTGCCCTGTAATCCGAACTGTTCCTTGAGAAATGTGCTGCTTGGCATGCCGCAAGGTTCGACAGGTGGGGCAGCGACGGCAAGGGGAATGCGTGGCTGTTCGTGGGACTTGCCTGATGGCGCTGTCGGAGGCTCAAATCCCCCGATGGGACTGGTTGGGGACATCTTCGGCTATCCGCTGCGCGGCGGAGGCAAGTACATCTTCTTCATCGGAGCGGCGCTGTTCGTGGTCGTGGAATGGGCCGCCGCCGCGCCGGTGGTCGGCTGGCTCGCGGCCCTGCTGGTCACGGCCTACATCAGCGCGATGTACTTCGAGATCATCCAGACCACGGCGACCGGCTCGGATGAGGCTCCCGATTTCCCGACGGTGGCGGGAGTGATGGACGACATGATCCTGCCCATGCTGAAGGTCTGGCTGGTGGGCCTGGTGTCCTTCGGTCCGGTGCTGGCCTACGCGATCATCGTCGGCGAGGACGCCAATCCGGAGATGCTGTTCGGATTGCTGGGGCTCGGTGCCGTGTATTTTCCGATGGCGATGATGGCGGTGGCGGTTCTCGGCCACGCCGGTGCTCTGAGCCCGCACATCGTCCTGCCTGCCATCGTGCGCGCCGGTGGGATCTACTGGCTCGCCGTGTTCCTGATCTGCCTGCTCTACCTGAGCGAGCGATTCATCGGGGAGCTTTTCGAGGGCATCCCGATCATCGGGACGGTGGTGAGATCCCTGGTGGCGATGTATGTGCTACTCACCAACGGGCGGTCACTCGGAATCATCTACCGCGAGCGGCGGGAAGAGATGGGCTGGATCTAGTCGCGCATCCCCCGGTAGCGCCAGGCGCGGTAGCCCTCGCGATGCAGCTTGGCGACCGGGATGGAGGCGGCATTGACCCTCCACACGGGAAACGGACCGGCTTCATAGGCCAGAATCGACCCACCGTCCGTGTCCCAGTCCTTGAAGAGAAGGACGTGCCGGTCGTTCAGCAGGATGTCGCCGGCCTGCAGGTGGCTCCAGCTCTTGAGCGGGATGCAAATTGATGGCAGCTCGGCGGTGGAAACGGAGCGGTCGAGACGCCAGCAGCGGGAGACGAAGCCGGAGCAGTCGATGCCGGCGGCGTGGGCGCTGGTGCCCGCATCGCTCAAGGGGCGCTTGGCGGCCGTCGAAATGTCGCCGGCAACCTCCCCGCGCTGGATGGAGGCGAGGAACTGCCGCGGCGTGTCAAACCCGCCCCACTGGTAGGGCACGCCCTTGGCCTCGGTGCCCGGCGTCCACCAGCCGTTGGAAAAGCCATGCGCCTCGAGCCCGGTGTCGGGGGTGTGCACAAGGATGCCGTCTTCATCCTTTCCATGAAGCACGTGGCGCTCCTCCGGCATCCACCGGACCTGGGTGTAGGTGTAGGCGGTGGCGATCGCCTGATCCCGCGTCACCGAGCGCGCCGGGCCGGGGATGGCGAGGGGATCGGTCGTGCAGGCGACGAGGCTAAGCAAAGCGGCTAATGACAGCGCCCGCCTGATCGATGTAGCTGCCGCCGAAGAGCAGGGCGTGGTTGAGCAGGTGGTAGAGGCGGTAGATTTCATGGCGGTCATGCTCGTCCGCCGGAGCGGGGTGGACGGAGCGATAGGCATCGTGGAAGCGGGCGGAGAATCCGCCGAAAAGCCCGGTCATGGCGAGATCGCATTCCGGATCGGCATGGTGAGCCGCCGGGTCGAAGAGGACAGGGGTGCCGTCGGGCAGGAAGGCCTTGTTGCCCGCCCACAGGTCGCCGTGGATGAGCGAGGCGGGGGGATCCGGCGGCAGGAGGTCCGGCAGTCGCCGGAGAAAGTCATCCGATCCGGCAAAGCGCAGGCCCCGGTCTCCGAGCAGGCGCAGCAGGTGGCGGATGCGATGTTCGGTGAAAAACTCGACCCACGAGGTGGTCCGGGGATTCGGCTGCGGGGTCGCGCCGATGAAATTGTCGCAATCGAAGCCGAAGGCCCCGGCGGTGTGGCTGTGGAGGATGGCGAGCTGCTCGCCAAGAGCCGCCTCGTCGCCACTCGACACGAGCTTGAGTCGCTCGAGGATCAGGAAGGCGGTCTCGCCTTCAATGCCATGAACGATGACCTCGGGCACCCGGATGGCGCCGGTGGCGGCAATGGCTTCCAGGCCGGCGGCCTCCGTGGCGAAATTGTCGGACTGCGAGAGGTCGTTGGTCTTGAGGAAGCAATCGCCCCAGACGTAGCTGCTGTGGATGCAGCCGCCACCGACCGGTCGCGGAGCGCCGGATGGTGCCGAGGGAAGTCGTTTCGCGATGGCTGTGAGGTCCGTCATCGGGGTGATTCTCTAGACTGCGGCGCTTCAGCGCCGCTTTGTGAGGCGGGCTTGAGCACGGCTCGGGCCGGATCGCGGTCGATGAATCGACCTGGGGAAAGCGGCGCTGAAGCGCCGCAGTCTAAAGGGTTCGATCACGGACTTGACAGGGCGGATTGAAAAAGTGTTCATAAACACACCATGTCGACGATTTGCTGGCCTCATGCGCCGCCGCACTGGAAATGGCGCGCGGGCACGTATTTCGTGACGGCAGGGACCTATCTCCGGAAGCATCGCTTCGGCTCGCGTCCGCGATTGGCATACCTGACGCGCGAACTGCTGGCTTTGGCCGACGACGCGGGCTGGCACCTCGAAGCGTGGGCGGTGTTTTCGAATCATTACCATTTCGTGGCGAAGTCGGATGACGACAGCAAGCCACTCGGGTCGTGGCTACGGGTGCTGCATGGCCGCAGCGCCTGCTGGGTAAATCGCCGCGACGGAATGCGTGGATGCAAGGTGTGGCACAATTTCCGGGACACCCTGCTGACGATTCCGACGTCCTATCTCGCCCGCCTTTCCTACGTTCACCGGAACCCGGTGAGGCACGGGCTGGTCGCGCGGCCGGATCTTTATCCGTGGTGCTCGGCCGGCTGGTTCGAGCGGAACGCGAGTCGAAGCCAGGTGGCGACGATCTATGGGTTCAAGATCGACCGATTGAACGTGGACGACGATTTCGAGGTGCTCGGGGCGGATGCGAAGCTGTCGGAGGAGTGTCGGAGACGGGGATTGGTCTAGACTGCGGCGCTTCAGCGCCGCTTTGCGGGGCGGGCTTCAACACGGCCCGGGCCGGGTCGCGGTCGATGAATCGACCTGGGGAAAGCGGCGCTGAAGCGCCGCAGTCTAGAGAAGCATGTCGCGCGTTACCAGATAGCGTGCGGCGCAGCGGGGGCATTGGACAACGATCTTGTCCTCCTCGCCAAAAAGATCCGCCGGACGCTTCCGCCAGCCGCCGAGGACCGGCAGGATCTTCTCCAGATCACACCCGCAGCCGAAGCGGAACTTCCGGGTCTCCAGCAGCTTGGTTTCCTCGTCGGACTCGAGCGTGGCGACCTGCGCCGCGTCCAGCGCTTCGAACCATTCCTCATCGTAGTCGGGCTGGGCGGCGATCAGGACGAAGGTCTCGTCGGGGAGTCGGAACAGCTTCGCCGGGCGCTGCTCGGATTGCATGTAGTACTGCTCGACCCAGAAGAGCGGGTCCGCGCCATCGACCTGTAAAGTCGAAGTCCGGGGCTCGGTCCCGGGCTGGGTGAGGGTCTGGGAGTAGAAGAAATTCCGGTCCGGCTCGCGGACATCCTCGGTGAAGAGGCGTCCAGTGATGGTTTCCTCCAGCGAGCTCCCGGTGGCAAAGAGGTTCACCCGCGGGGCGCGGAGGTTGACAGTCCAAGCGATGGTCTCGGCCCACGGCCGGGCGACGCAGTGGAGCATCAGCCCGGCGAGCAGGTCCTTGAGCATGCCGTCCAGATCGGGCGGCTGCTTCAGCTCGTGCTGCATGAGGTGCAGGTAGTAGTCGGTGTAGATCGGCGTGAGCTGGGCGCGGACGGCGAGCACGTTGCGGTGCCGGACGAAGATCGACTCGACACGGCTGAATTCCTCGACGGGGACGGGTTCGGACACGTCGCGGAGCTAGGCGAAGAGCGCGCGATTGTCCAAGGGGGAAATCCACGCGGCGCTTGCGGGTTGGTGCCGGGGAGGTGAGTCTGGCGCCGGTGGAGACGATGCTCGAGGTCCTGCGGCAGGTGTTGCCGGTGTATCTGCTGATGCTGCTCGGCGCGATCCTGCGGCGGGTCGGCATGACCCGGCGCGAGCACGACGACGGCATCCTGCATCTCGTGTTTCACGTGCTCTATCCGTGTTTCATCATCGACAAGATCCTCGGCAGCGAGAGCGTGCGCGACGTGTCGGCGGTGGCATGGGGGATCGGCACCGGATTCTCCCTGACGGTGGCGGGTTTCGGCATCGCCTGGGTGGCGGCGGGTCTGCTGCGCTACGAGCGGGGCACGGGCAAGCGGACCTTCGCGCTGTCCGCCGGGGTGCAGAATTTCGGCTACACGGCGATTCCGGTGGTCGAGCAGATGTGGGTCGGCACGGGAGCGATCGCGATGCTCTTCGTTCACAACCTCGGGGTCGAGTTGGCGATCTGGTCGGTGGGGGTGATGCTGATCTCGGGCCAGCGTCAGGTCCCGTGGCGGCGCCTGGTCAATGGACCGGTGGTGGCGGTGGTCTTCGGCTTGATTCTGGTGGCCACGGGCTGGGACGGCATGCGGGTCCCGGCTGGCAGCGAGGTGGCCGAGCCGGGCGTGTTGCGGACGACGATGCGCTGGCTGGGCAGTGGCGCGTTTCCGGTGGCGATCTTCGTCACCGGGGCGGTGGTGATGGACCTGATTGGGAAGGAGCGCCCGACCCTGCGGGCGAGCCTGGGTGGGATTGTGGTCCGTCTCGCCATCGTACCCGCGGTTATCCTGAGTGCGGCCCGGTTCCTTCCGGCACCCCAGCCGCTGGAGCAGGTGCTCATCGTGCAGGCCTCGATGCCGGCCGCGGTGACGCCCATCCTCCTGGCCAAGCTCTACGGCGGTCGCCCGGGGGTGGCGGTCGAGATCGTGGTGGCGACGACGGTGGTGAGCATGCTCACGATGCCGATCGTGCTGCTGCTCGGCCGCCAGTGGCTCGGCTACCTGCCGTAAGCGATCAGCCCCGCCCGGACCGGGAGCGGCGGCAAGCCAGAAACAGACCGGCGACACCGAGGAGCGAGGGAACGCCGGGTTCGGGGATCGCCATCGGGTCCAAGGTCGCTGCGAGCGCGAGGTAGTCCTGGTGGTCGGGCCGGACGTCCTCGATCCCGAGCAGCTGGTACTTGGGAGAGTAGCTGGCATCCACGCCGGAGTTCTCGATCGTGTCGAGCATGGCGTTCATGGCGGCCCAGAGTTCGGGTGCTTCTTTCCGCCCGTAGGGACTGAACTTCGAGCGATCGATGTTGCCGGTGTTGAAGTTGAGGCCGTTGGCCGTGCCACCGTCGCCGAAGATCTCCCACACGACGTTCTGGAAGGCATACTGGCTGGTTTCGTCGCCGTTGAGAAACGCGCTTTCGTAGTGATGGTCGACGAACCAATGGAGCATCGCCATCGCGTAAGCCTCGTCTTGGGTCTTGGAGTAGCGGTCCCAGATGTCGAAGTTTTCGATGGCACCCAACACGAGAGGTGAATTCGTGGAAGACAGCTCGTGGGGGTAGGAGGACAGATCCTCGTCCAGCGAGATCGCATCGAGGTCCGCGCAGAAGATCAGAATCTCTCCGTCGTAGATCGTCTCACCGTCCACCCGGGCGTTCGAGATCCGGAAGTTGGAGGCGATGCCCGCGTAGGAGGGGTGCTCGATGGCTTCAATGGATCCGGTGATCGTCTGAGCAAACGACGATGGCAGGAACGAACCGCACAAGATGGCAAGGATCGTCAGAGGGACAAGGGGGCGGGGGCACGCCCCGAGGCGGCTAGGGGAACGCATCGGGAGATCTGGGGTTAACGGGCATGATAATCAACCTAGATTGATCATCAGCCTATCACGCGATCACGGAACCTGTGCGGGCGGTCCGTGACTCCCCGATCTCGGCGCGTTGGAACGGTCGAAGCCGCTGGATCAGGGTCCTGCAGCGGGCGCTGACGGCGCAGCCTTCTGCTTGTGGTCGGCGTCCTTCAACAACCGGAACAAGTCGCTGTCCGTGCTGAGGATCAGCGTGGTGTCCTTATCCATGACCTCTTCGTAGACTTGGAGCGTGCGGACGAAATTGTAGAGCTCCGCCGCTTCAGGCGTCTGATTGTAGGATTCGGCGTAGATCGCAGTGGCCTTGGCGTCGGCCTCGCCGCGAATGGTCTCGATCTTGCGGTAGGCGTCGGACTCGATGCCTCGCAAGTCGCGCTCCATGTTACCGATGATCTTGGCGGCCTCACCCTGACCCTCCGAGCGGAAGCGTTCGGCGATCTGCTGGCGCTCGGAAATCATGCGGTCGAAGATTCGGGTCTGCACCGAGGGGTTGTAGTTGATCCGCTTGAAGCGCACATCGAGCAACTCGATCCCGACGTCGGCGAGCTTTGGTGCGGCCTGGCTGAGGATGCGCTCTTCGAGTGCCGACCGCCCCTTCTCGATCGGCTTGAGGGCCCCGATCTTGCCGGAGCGATCCGCTTCAGCGAGTTCCTCGTCGATCAGGACCTCACGGTTCTTGGTGGTGCGCACGACCTCGATCAGTTCATTGTCGGCGACGGCACTGCGGGTCTCCGAGCCGATGATGGTGCTGATCCTCGACTGGGCGCGGCGCTCGGTCCGCAGACTTTTGAAGAAGGCCAGAGGGTCGGAGACACGCCAGCGGCCGAAAGTGTCGACGAGGATGTAGGTTTTGCTTTTGGTCGGCATTTCGGTCGGCTCGCCATCCCATTCGAGAATCCGCTTCTCAATCATGTTGACCTTCTGGATGAAGGGCATCTTGAAGTGCAGGCCGGCCTCGGTGACCGGTTCACCGACCGGTTTGCCGAACTGCGTGATGATGGCCTGTTCGGTCTCATTGACACGGTAAGCCGCCGCGGCCAGAAGCACGACACCCAAGAGGACGAGGATGGCGGTGAGGCAGCCGGTGGCGGCCTTTTTGGTGGAGGTGGGGTCGCTCATTGTGAAAGGGGAGTGCGGGAGTCAAGGTTGAGAAGCGGAAGGAACTGGTCGGCTTCCTCGTCGAGGATGATTTTCCTTCCCATCACCGGAACCACCTTGGTCATGGTCTCCAGGTAGAGCCGGCGCTTTGTGATTTCGGGTGCTTTCGTGAATTCAGTGTAGAGCGCGTTGAATTTGGCGGCGTCGCCCTCGGCCTCGTTGACCCGCTGGACGGCGTAACCTTCGGCGTCACTGATTCTTCGCTGGGCCTCGCCTCGCGCCTTCGGCACCTCCCGGTTGTATTCGCCGTTGGCCTTGTTGATCGATTCCTCCTTCTCCTGCTGGGCGTTGTTGACCTCGTTGAAGGAAGACTGGACCGGCCGGGGCGGATTGACGTTCTTGAGCTGGACCTGGTCGATCTGGAGGCCCATTTCATACTTGTCCACCAGAGCCTGGAGCTTGAGCAGCGATTCGGCCTCGATGGCCTGGCGACCGAAGGTGATCACCTCGTCAACCGTGCGGTCGCCGACCGCTTCCCGCATCACCGACTCCGAGGCGTTGCGCAGGGTTTCATCCGGATTGCGGACGTTGAAAAGATAATCCTGCGGGTCGCGGATGTAGTATTGAACGGCCCATTCGATCAAAGCGGCGTTGAGGTCGCCGGTGACCATCTGTTTTTCCGCCTCTTGCTCGTTGGTTTGTTCACGAAATTGGCTGCGATTCGTGGCACCCGGAGTGCCGAAGCCGAATTCCTGGGTCATCAGGCGTTCGACCGGCACCTTGTGGACCTGGTCGATGCCGAAGGGGATCTTGAATCGCAGCCCGGGTTCCTCGGTCGAGTGGTAGCCACCAAACCGGAGCACGACTCCCGCTTCCTCGGCTTCAACCGTGTAAAACGAGGTGTAAACGCCGATGATCAGCACGAGCACGACCGGTACGAAGAGGAGGAACTTCGGCGAAAACGGGAGTTTCGGAAGCTGAGGCATCTGTGGTCTGGGAGAAGCCGAGCGGTAGGGCGGGAGATCGGGAGGTCCGGATGGTTGAGCCATGGCAATGCAATCGGGGTTCGCGGCGAACTTGGGTCAGGCCCCGGGGACGCGCCAGAAGAATTGACCGGATGTTTTGGAGCGATCGAGGCTCCGGGCAAAATCCTTTTCCTTCCGCGGAGGGGCTGATAGGCAGTCCCTCAACCCATGGAAGACAACGATTTACCCACCGAGGCGGAGAAAGAGCGATACTGGCGCAAGAACCTGAGCTGGCTGGGTGGCCTGCTGGCGGTCTGGTTCATCGTTTCCTATGGATGCGGCGTGCTGTTCGCCGACCAGTTGGACAAGATCCGGATCCCGGGAACGGGCTTCAAGCTCGGCTTCTGGTTCGCCCAGCAGGGCAGCATCTACGTCTTCCTCGTTCTGATCGCGATCTACGTGAAGGTCATGAACCGGCTCGATCGTGAGCTGTTGCACGGCGGCAACGATTAACCGGAAAGATCATGGACGTTCGAATCTGGACCTATCTTCTGGTGGGCGCGACCTTCGCGCTCTACATCGGCATCGCCATCTGGTCGCGCGCCGGCTCGACGAAAGACTTCTACGTCGCCGGGGGCGGCGTTCCGAGCGTGGCCAACGGCATGGCCACGGCGGCCGACTGGATGAGCGCGGCCTCGTTCATCTCGATGGCCGGGATCATTTCCTTCGCCGGTCGCGACGGCGCGGTCTACCTGATGGGCTGGACCGGTGGCTACGTGCTGCTGGCGCTGCTGCTGGCGCCCTACCTGCGCCGCTTCGGCAAGTTCACGGTGCCGGATTTCATCGGGGATCGCTACTATTCGAAGCTCGCGCGCTTCGTCGCGGTGCTGTGCGCCATCTTTGTTTCCTTCACCTACGTCGCGGGTCAGATGCGGGGAGTGGGGGTGGTGTTCTCGCGCTTCCTCGAGGTCGAGGTGAACACGGGGGTGGTGATCGGCATGATCATCGTGCTCTTCTACGCGGTGCTCGGGGGGATGAAAGGGATCACCTACACCCAGGTGGCCCAGTACTGCGTGCTGATCTTCGCCTTCATGGTGCCGGCGATCTTCCTGTCGATCCAGATGACCGGGAACCCGGTGCCGCAGATCGGCATGGGCGGCGAGTATCAGGACACCGGCAAGACGCTGCTCGACACCCTCGACGGCCTCAGCCGCGAACTCGGGTTCAACACCTACACCGACGGCCAGAAATCGACGCTCGACGTCTTTTGCATCACGGCCGCCCTGATGTGCGGCACGGCGGGTCTGCCGCACGTGATCGTGCGCTTCTACACCGTCAAGAAGGCCAGTGCGGCGCGGACCTCGGCGCTGTGGGCGCTGCTGTTCATCGCCATCCTCTACACCACCGCACCGGCGGTGGCCGTGTTCGCCCGGGTGAACCTGCTCAAGACCGTCAGCGAGACCTCGTATGCCGAAGTCCCGGACTGGTTCAAGAACTGGGAGAACTCCGGGTTGATCGCCTGGGTCGACAAGAACCAGGACGGCAAGATTCAGTACCTCGGAGACGGTGCGGCCCTGGCGCCGATGCCCGACGACCCGAAGTTCATCCCCCGCTTCGATGGTCTCGGCGACGATGCCGCCCGCGGCGATTCGGGTGAGCGCCTGCTGCTCAATCCGCCCACCGATGCGGCCAACGAACTCTACATCGACCGCGACATCATCGTGCTCGCGAACCCGGAGATCGGGCAGTTGCCGGACTGGGTGATCGCGCTGGTGGCGGCCGGCGGCCTGGCCGCGGCGCTCTCGACCGCCGCGGGCCTGCTGCTGGTGATTTCCACCTCGGTGGCCCACGACCTGGTGAAGAAGACCTTCGCGCCCAATCTTTCGGAGAAGGCCGAGCTGGTGCTGGCCCGTTGCGCGGCCGGCGGAGCTGTCGTCATCGCCGGATATTTCGGGGTCAATCCGCCCGGCTTCGTCGCGCAGGTGGTGGCCTTCGCCTTCGGGCTCGCGGCCTCGTCGTTCTTCCCGGCGATCATCCTCGGCATCTTCTCGAAGCGCACGACCATGGCCGGCGTGATCGCCGGCATGATCTGCGGGATCATCTTCACTGCGAGCTACATCATCTACTTCAAGTTCGTGAACCCCGGGGGCGAGCTTTGGTGGGGGATCTCACCCGAGGGCATCGGCTCGATCGGCATGCTGGTGAACTTCGTGGTGACGGTCGTCGTCTCGAAGCTGACGCCGCATCCGCCGAAGGAAATCCGCGACCTGGTCGACCGGGTCCGCCTGCCGCGGGCGGCCTTCGGCGAGGAGGACGCGGGGCCGGTGGATCATTGAGCCCCGAAGCGGGAGATTCCATTGGGCAAGGGTCGGAGGCTGTGATTGCCTGAGTCCGAGCATGCGCTGTTTCTATTCCCAGGACTTCGAGCTCCAGCTTCCGCCCGAGCATCCCTTCCCGATGCAGAAGTTCCGCGTGTCGAAGGACATGCTGATCGAGGGGGGAGTGCTGGCCGCCGAGGACATCGTCGAGGTGCGGGAGGTGTCGCCCCACCTGCTGCGGCAGGTGCATGATCTCAGCTATCTGGAACGGATCTACCGCGGCCAGCTCGATCCCAAGGAGCAGATCCGGCTCGGGCTTCCGGTGTCGCCGAAGCTTTACCAGCGCAGCGCGACCGAGGTGGAGGCCACCCGCCAGGCCTGCCATGCGGCCCTGGAGGAGGGGATCGCGGTGTGTCTCGCCGGGGGAACCCACCACGCCTTCCGCGACCACGGGGAGGGATACTGCGTGTTCAACGACGTCGCCGTGGCCATCCGCGACCTGCAGGCGCAGCGGCCCGGGATCCGGGTGATGGTGGTGGACACCGACGCCCATCAGGGCAACGGCACCGCCTCGATCCTGGCAGACGACCCGAAGGTGTTCACCTACTCGATCCATGTCGGGGCGAACTACCCGACCCGCAAGGTGAGCGGCTCGCGGGATGTCGAGACCACCCGCTACGTCGAGGGCGCGATGTATCTGAAGCAGCTCTTTTCGACCCTGGCGGCGGCCCTCGACACCTTTTCGCCGGATCTGGTGATCTGGGTGGCGGGAGCGGACAACCATCGCAACGACCGCTTCGGACAGATGCATCTCTCGGTGAAGGACCTTCAGCGCCGCGACGAGGTCCTGCTCGGGGCATTCCTGCGGAACCGGGTGCCGGTGACGGTGCTCTACGGCGGCGGCTACAACCGCCAGACCGACTTCACGGCCAAGATCCACCGCAACACCGTGGCGACGGCGAAGCGGCTGGCGACGGAGCTTCGAAAAGGCTGAGCCATGCAGTTGGATGGCAGGATCGCACTGGTCGGAGCCGGGGCCGTGGGGCTCTACTACGGCACCCGTCTGGCGCTCGCGGGGGAGGATGTCTCGTTCCTCCTGCGCTCCGATTTCGACGTGGTGAAAGAGCGGGGGATCCGTCTGGAAAGCGTCGATGGAGACGCAGAACTGCGGAACCCGCAGGTCTTTCGAGACCCCGGGGAAATCGGTCGGGTCGACTGGGTGATCGTGGCGTGGAAGGCGACGGCCAACCACCACTTCGCCGAGGTGCTGTCGCCGCTACTCCATGAATCCACACAGGTCCTGACCTTGCAGAACGGTCTGGGGAATTGCGAGGCGCTGCAGCAGGTTGTCGGTCCCGACCGGGTTCTCGGGGGGCTTTGCTTCGTGTGCCTGAACCGCCTGGAAGAAGGCTTCGTCCGGCACACCGCAGGCGGCAAGGTCACGATCGGCGAATGGGTGCCCCGGCCGGGCATTCCCCGCGCCCGCAGGATTGCTGCCGCCTTTTCTGCCGCCGGGGTGAAGGCCGGAGCGGCGGAGAACCTCGAGCACGCCCAATGGAGGAAGCTCGTCTGGAACGTGCCCTTCAACGGTCTGGCGATCGCGGAGGGCGGGGTCACCACCGATCAACTGCTGGCCGATCCGGAGATCGAGGCCGATGTCGCGG
Organism: Haloferula sp. A504; assembly: GCF_044385805.1. Classification (NCBI taxonomy): domain Bacteria; kingdom Pseudomonadati; phylum Verrucomicrobiota; class Verrucomicrobiia; order Verrucomicrobiales; family Verrucomicrobiaceae; genus Haloferula; species Haloferula sp. A504. The sequence goes on along the minus strand of NZ_JBISBU010000005.1, from coordinate 121,461 downwards.
CACTGATGCGCGAGGTCGTCGCGGTGGCTCACGCGAAGGGATTGGAGATCGATCCGGGAGTCGTTGATTTCGAGATCGAAAGAACCCGGCCGATGGGAGCCTACCGGCCCTCGAGCATGATCGACTACGTCGAGGGCAGGTCGGTCGAATACGAGGCCATCTGGGGAGAGCCGCTCAGGCAGGCCCGGGAAGCGGGCGTGGCCGTACCCCGGTTGGAGGAGTTGGCCGCCAGGATCCGCCAACGACTGGGATAGCGCGCAGATCCAGGCTTGGTCGGCGAGTTCCTGAATGCTAGGGACGGGCGATGACGGGATTGGTTTTGGGTTCGGGACTGGACGGGCTGGTCGAGCGAGTCGAGGTGGCCGAAACGGTGAGCTTTGCCGATGCCGGCCTGCCGGTCTCGACGGTGCCTGGGCACCAGGGGTGTTTCGTTCTCGGAAAGCTCGGTGGCACCGACATCGTGGTCATGCGCGGCAGGGTCCATTTGTACGAGGGACACTCCGCGCAGGCGGTCACCGCCGGGGTGCGCTGGATGGCGGAGCAGGGGGTGGACTCGCTGGTGCTCACCAACGCGGCGGGATCGCTTAGAGAGGATCTGCACCCGGGCAGCTGGATGATTCTCAACGATCATCTCAATCTAACCGGAACCTCGCCGCTCGAGGGTGGCCCCCGTTTCATCGACATGACCGGGGCCTACGACCCCGCATGGCGGAGCGAGTTCATGGCAGTTTGCGAAGCGCGGAAGTTGGCGTTGGGCGAGGGCGTTTATGCGGGCTTGAGAGGGCCTCAGTATGAGACCGCCGCCGAGGTCCGGATGCTTCGCACGATGGGGGCCGATGCGGTGGGCATGAGCACGGTGCTGGAGACCATCCAGGCGAGGGCTCTCGGGTTGCGTGTGCTCGGACTGTCGTGCCTGACGAACTTCGGTGCCGGAATGCCGGGTGCGGAACTCGACCACGGCGACGTGGTCGCGACCGCCGGCAAGGCCGCCGAAGCGATGATCGGCGCGCTGGAGGCCTGGGCCTCGGGTTCCTAGCCTTTCCGGCTCGGCTCCATCCGTGCCTTGGGGACGAAGGGTGTGGCGAAGGCTTCGTCGAAGTCGTAGATGTCCTCGAAGTCCTCGAGCGTGTCGGAGTCCTGCTTGCCGAACATCTGCTCGTCGATGAGGTGGAAGACCATCTCGCCCACGTTGCGGGTGGCATCGAGCCCCCACTCGCCCATCAGGGTGTGGGCCATCGGGCCGAATTCCTGCAGCGCCAGATCGCGGAAGCCGTGAACGAGTTCGCGCCCGCTGACGTGGCGCGGCTGGCCGCCGTTGTCCTCGGCCGCCCGCTTGAGGGTGAAGTCCAGCGCGTCCTTCAGGAAGAGGTAGGCCTGAGGATCGAAGCGGCTGTCGCGACGGATGATGCTTTCGATCGCGTGTTCGAATTGCGCCGGCTGCATGCGGGGAAAACTGAACGTGAATCGCTCCGAGGTCAAAACCTGTTGGAAAGGGCACGCAAGGCCACGTCCAGGGGTGGTGGGCTCGCCGGCGGCCATGGAACGGCGTGAAGCCAGCTCTCGCGCCGGAACCAGGTTTCCTGGCGCTTCGCATACTGGCGGGTCGCTGCAGCGATGCGCTCACGGCAGTCGGCCAGGGTGATGCGGCCGCCGAGGTGCTCGCGGATCTGTTGGATCCCGATCGCCTTCTCGAATCCCGCCATTTCCGCGGGAAGGCCCGCCACTTCGTCGAACGCGCCGGACGTCAGCATCCGGCGGGTGCGCTCGTCGATGCGTTGGTGCAGGTCGCTTCGTTGCCGCCGGACCACCAGTCCCCAAAGCGATCCTTCGATCTCCCGCGAGCGACTCTCCCACCGATCCCGCAGCTCCGAGCACGGGCGACCCGAGAGCAGGCAAACCTCGAGCGCACGGCTGACGTAGCGGCGGTTCGAGGAGTCGGTGCGGGAGGCTTCGAGCGGATCCCGTTGCGCGAGTTCCTCGACGAGGGATTCCAGCGGACGCTCGTCCAGCTTGCGACGAAGCGCCGGATCGCCCGGCGGCAGCGGGGAGGGTCCGTGGGAAAGGAACTTGAGGTAAAGCCCCGAGCCACCGGTGACGATGGGATGAAGACCCCGCCCGCGGATTTCCTCGATCACGGGAAGCGCCATCTCCCGGTAGCGCATCGCATCGCAGGCCTCGGTCGGGTCGAGGACGCCATAGAGATGGTGCGGGACCGTCTCCAGCTCCGCCGCCGAGGGCGCCGCGGTCAGGACGGGGGCGCCCCGGTAGAGTTGAAAGGCATCGGCATTCACAATCTCGCCACCGAGTTTCCCGGCGAGTTCCAGGGCGAGGGTGCTCTTGCCCGAAGCGGTGGGGCCGCAGATGTAGATGGGCTCGGGCACGCTCCGATCAAACAGAAAGCGCCCCGCGCGGGCAAGCCGGCGGGGCGCGTGAGTGGATTTCCGGGGTTGCTTACTACGGCTTGGTCCCGCTGTCGCTCTGGGGCTCGGCCGGAGGCAGGCTTTCCTCGGGTGTCGGGGCCTCGTCGCCGGGATGATCCTCCGCGTCATCGGCGTCATCCGCGTCGGCCGGTCCCTGGGACTTCGCGCCGCTCACGTTGAGTTTGCGTCCCATGAAGAACTGGTCGTGCAGGATCTCGACGGCGCGCTTGGCTTCGTCGACGTTGAGCATCTCGACGAATCCATAGCCTTTCGAGCGATGGGTCCGGCGGTTGTAAACGATCTCGACCCGCCGCACGGTGCCGACGCCGCGGAAGAGTTCCTCGAGGTCGCTCTCGGTCGCCTCGTAGGAGAGGTTGCCGAGGTAGATGCGCTTGGTCGTGACGTCTCCGGTGGAGACGGGCTCGCGTCGCTCTTGCTTCTCGCGTTTCTCGCGCGGCTTGCGCTCCGGTTTCGGCTCCGAATCGTCGGAGCGGGCGTTGCGGACGTTGGACTTGGGAGCGGAACCGCCCCGACCCTTGGAGGAGCGCTGGGGCTCCTTGTAGAGGCCGATGGACTTGAGAAGCTTCTGCCACCAGGTCAGCGGCTTGGGCTTGGGCGCGCGGCGCGGTCTCGGACCACCGCTGCGGTTGCCCTGACGTTTGCCCCCCTGGCGATTTCCACCCTGACGATTGCCGTCGCGGTTTCCCTGCTGGTTGTTGTTGCGGTTGCGGTTTCTGCCACCGCGGGAGCGGCGGCGTCTCTGGCCGCTGCCACGGTTTTCCGATTTGCTCTCTGACATGTTGTTGTTTGGTTGTCGGGCCGCTCGCCTGGGTGTTCCGGAAGTGGAGGACCGCGAGTCGTCCGCGGTCGGCCACCGGCTGGTATTCCTTCGGGATCCGCCGGCGTTCGGTGCCGGGGGAGGATCGTCCTTTGCGTAGCGGGACGGAGGATCCTCCTTGGATCGGGAACGGAAATTGGCCCGGTCGTTGTGGTGCGAAGAAGCGCCGTCTGGGCCGCTTCACGGCGGCAGGCTAGGGGATGCGGAGGTCATGGCAAGGCACGATTTGGGAGGGACGCGTTTGCGGTTGAGGACTGCCTGCGGACCGCTAGACTCCCGCCGTGCGTTTCGCGAAAACATGGATTCGGGCAGTGGTGGCGGCTTCGGCGGTCGGGTTGCTGGCAGCGGAAGAGGCTCTCATGGTGGTCGAGGCCCATTCCGGCAAGGTGCTCATCGCCAACAATTCCACGGTCAAGCGCCCGGTCGCCAGCCTGACCAAGATCGCCACCGCCGTGCTGGTCACCGACTGGGCGGAGGCGGCCGGCGTGGACGTCGCGAAACGGGAGGTGGTGGTGCCCCCGGCCGTCGTGGCCCTTCCGGGGCCGAATCCCATGGCTCTGGTGCCCGGGGAACGGATGCTGATGATCGAGGCCCTGAGCTCGGCGGTCCTCGGCTCGGACAATGCGGCGGCACTCACGCTCGCGGATCACGTCGGCCGGGAGTTCCTCCGCCGCAAGGGCCGTCAGGGCGATCCGATCCGCGAGTTCGTGGATGAGATGAACCAACTGGCCAAGGCCCTGGAGATGCGGAAGACCACCTTCAGAAATCCGCACGGATTGGAATTGCCGGACCAGGTCGGGGTTTCGACCGCGGCCGACATCGCCAAGCTCTCGGTCTATGCGATGCGGCGCCCGGGCTTCACCTTCATCTCCCGGCAGAAGGAGCGGCTGATCACCGTGAAGGGGCTGGAACAACCCCGCAGCTTCAATGTGAAGAACACCAACGAGCTGGTTTCCGAAACCATCATCGGCCTCAAGACCGGGACCACCCGCGCCGCCGGGCAGTGCCTGTCGCTGTCGGTCGAGCGCCCGCCGCTGATTCGTCCCAAGCCGGACGGGAGCAAGGGCGTCACGCCCCGCAGGCTGATCGTTGTGCTGCTCAATTCTCCGGATCGATTCGCAAGAGCCCGCGCCTTGATTCCGCAGGGGTGGGGAATTTATGATCGCTGGGTTTCCGCCGGTGCTCCGGTGGAAAACGCCAAGCGGGAGATCCTCCACGTGCCGAATCCCCGTTGAGGTACGGCATTGGCAGGAGATTTCCCTTATCCGTGCCGGGTCCATCTGGTAGCTCGGATCCATGCGGATCGGAATTCTCAACAGCGGTGGCGACTGCCCGGGTCTCAATGCCGTGATCCACGGGGTCGTCGGCGCGGCCACCGAGTTGGGATGGGAAGTCTTCGGCTTCAGGGATGGCTTCGAGGGGCTGCTTTCGCCCGGGGACTCCCTGGTTCTCCGGCCCCAGGACACGATCGGGATCCTCAAGCTGGGGGGGACGATCCTTGGAACCACCAACAAGGGCCACTTCGCGAGCAGGATCGGGGCAAGCGGGGTCTCGGACACGCCGACCGAGGTCATCAGGAAGGGAAAACAGACCCTTGATGATCTGGGCATCGGCGCCCTCATCGTGGTCGGCGGCGATGGTTCGCTGAAGACGGCGCTCCAACTTTACCGCCAGGGCTGGCCGGTCATCGGGGTGCCCAAGACCATCGACAACGATCTCCAGGCCACCGCCATGACCTTCGGCTTCGACAGCGCGGTGAGCACGGTCGTCGACGGTCTCGACCGCCTGCACACCACCGCCGAGAGTCACAAGCGCATCCTCGTCCTCGAAGTCATGGGCCGCCAGGCCGGCTGGATCGCGCTGTGGGGCGGCATTGCCGGAGGTGCCAAGGTGATCCTCCTGCCCGAGATCCCCTTCGACCTCGGGAAGGTGGCGGATTTCATCCGTCAGCGCGATGCGTCCGGACTTCACAGCACGCTGGTTGTGGTGGCGGAGGGGGTCCGCTTGCCCGACGATGACATGGTCACCATTGATGAAAAAACGGGCGACCGGGTCCGCTTTGGAGGGGTGGGGGACGTGGTGGCCAACCGGCTCCAGGCCCTGACCGGAAAGGAAACGCGGGCGTGCACGCTCGGGCACCTCCAGCGGGGCGGGGCCCCGACGGCGCTCGACCGGATCCTCGGGGTTCGCTTCGGGGTCAAGGCGGTGAAGCTCGCCGAGGAAGGCGGCTTTGGGCGAATGGTCAGCTACCAGTCCTACCACGTCGATTCCGTGCCGATCGAGGAGGCCGTCCATCAACTCAGGACCGTCGATCCGGCTGGTGAGATGGTCCAGGTGGCCCGCTCGATCGGGATTTGCCTGGGCGACTGAGCCGGACGCCGGTCTTGAGCGCCGCCATCGATTCCGCTAGCGTCGCTTCCTCATGTCGATCGATCCCTTGCTTCAACTCCTGCGCCGCAAGGCGCGTCACTCCCATGCCGAACTGGCGGAGCTGCTGTCGCTCAGCGAGGACGAGGTCCGTGCGAAGCTGGCTGCGTGGGAGGAGGATGGAACGATCGTCGGTTACCAGGCGGTCATCGATCCCGAACGTGCCGGGGACGATGACGTCTCCGCCTTCATCGAGGTGAAGCTGACTCCGGAGCGGGGTGGCGGGTTCGACCGGCTGGCCCTGCGGATCGCCCGCTTCGAACCGGTGACCAGCTGCTACCTCGCGAGCGGAGGCTACGACCTGATGGTGGTGGTGGAAGGCTCGGACCTGAGGGAGGTCGCCCGCTTCGTTTCGGAGAAACTCAGTACGATGGATGGCGTACTCTCGACCGCGACCCACTTCCGACTGAAGACCTACAAGGAGAACGGCTTCCTCATCGACGCCGAGAGCGAGCCCGAACGGCTGGCCGTGGCTCCGTAGGGAGGTGGGTGTCCTTCAGTGCGCCGCGAGCCAGTCGGGGCCGGTGCCGTGTTCGACCAGAAGCGGCACGCCGCCGGGCAGCGGCATGGCGGTCTCCATGAGTCCCGTGATCTCAGGGAGCAGCGTCGCTTCCTCATCGGGAGCGAGGTCGAAGATCAACTCATCGTGCACCTGGAGAAGCATCCGGCTGCGGTACTTCTTCGTCCGGATCAGATCGTCGATCCGGATCATGGCCAGCTTGATCATGTCTGCCGCCGTGCCCTGGATGGGGGTGTTGATCGCCGCCCGCTCGGCGTTTCCGCGAATGGTCTGATTGCTCGACTTCAGGTCGGGAAACTCGCGGCGGCGGCCCGCGAGGGTCGAGACGTAGCCCTTGTCCCGGGCTTCCTCGATGGTGCGGTCCATGAACTCGCGGATGGCCGGGTACTGCTTGAAATAGTTCTCGATGATCTCTGCGGCTTCCCCGCGCGGGATCCCGAGTCGTTGGGCGAGGCCGAACGCCGAGATTCCGTAGATGATCCCGAAGTTCACCATCTTGGCGCCCCGGCGCTGGTCGGCACTGACCCCGGACTCGGCAACGCCCCAGACCCGGGCGGCCGTCGCCGTGTGAATGTCCTTCTGCTTGCGAAAGGCCTCGATCATCGACTCGTCACGAGCCAGGGCGGCCATCACCCGCAACTCGATCTGCGAGTAGTCGCAGCTCAGCAGGACGCAGCCTTCCCTGGGGACGAAGGCCCGGCGGATTTCGCGTCCGCTGGCGGAGCGCACCGGGATGTTCTGGAGATTGGGATCCGTGGATGCCAGACGACCGGTGGCCGCCACCAACTGGTGGAAGTGGGTGTGGACCCGCTTCGTCGATGGCTGGAGGTGGTTGGGGAGGGCGTCGACATAGGTCGACTTGAGCTTGGTGGCCTCGCGGTATTCGAGGATCTCATCGATGATGGGATGAAGGCCGCTTAGGGAAACCAGCGTCTGTTCATCGGTCTTGTACTGTCCGGTGCGGGTCTTCTTCGGCTTCTCGGTGAGCTTGAGTTCGTCGAAGAGGATCTCGCCGAGTTGCTTGGGGGAATTCAGGTTGAAGGGGCGCCCGGCATGGGTGGCGATGCCACTCGCAAGTTCCTCGATGCGCTGCTGGAGCTTTCCGCCGATGGCGGCGAGCGCGCCGGTATCCATGCGGATCCCCTCCATTTCCATGCGGACGAGGACCGGCATCAGAGGGGCTTCGATCGACTCGAAGACACCGGTCTGGTCGGCGGCATCGAGGTCGCGGACAAAGCGCTCGTAGAGCTGCCAGGTCACGTCGGCATCCTCTGCCGCGTATTCGGCGAGTGCCTCGAGCGGAATGCTGGAAACGTCGAGATGTTTGCCGTCCTTCTTCTTCGCCGCCTGGCTGAACAGGTCCTCCTCGACCTCCTCGGGAACCAGGTCCGCCAACTTGATGGGTCGGTATCCGAGGAGCGTCTCGCTCAGGTGATCCATGCCGTGCTTCATGCCGGGGTGCATCACGGCGTGCGCCAGCATCGTGTCGAAGAACGGACCCTCGACCGGAAAATCGTGACGCAGGAGGACACAGAGGTCGTATTTCAGATTGTGGCCGATCTTGTGGGCCCGTCCGGAAAAGACCTCCAACAGTGCGGGCCGCAGGGACTCATCGTAGGGCAGATACCAGCCCTCGTGCGCCTTCCACGAAAAGGCGATGCCGAGGAGGCGCGCCTCGAAGCGGTCGAGGGAAGTCGTTTCGATGTCGAAGCAGAACCGCTTGAGCGACTTCAACTCGCCGAGCAGGCGCTGCTGTTTCTCAGGAGTGTCGGCGAGCGTATAGGTGGGTTTCACGTCCGCCAGGGACCGGATCAACTCCGCACCCTCTCCCTCGTCGCCGGCGGCGTCCGACCCGGTCTTCGAGAGTTCCTCGTCCTTGCCGAACACCCGCTTCGCCAGCGTCCGGAACTCGAATTCATTGAACAACTCGCGGACCGCATCGGCGTCGGGTTCGTTCAATTCCAGATCCTCCCAAGCGGACTCCAGCGGGACATCGGTGATGATGGTCGCGAGATCCTTCGACAGCCTCGCCATCTCGGCGTTGGCCTCGACCTTCTCCTTCTGCTTGCCCTTCAGTTGGTCCGAGTTCTCGAGCACGCCCTCGAGCGACCCGAACTGCACGATGAGCTTCTGGGCGGTCTTCGGTCCGATCCCGGGGATCCCGGGGATGTTGTCGACCGAATCGCCCATCAGGCCGAGCAGGTCGATGATCTTTTCCGGCTGGTCGACCCCCCAGATCTCATGAAGCCGACCGGGGCCGATCACCTCGTGCTCGGCGCCCTGCTTTCCCGGACGCCACATGAAGGTGGTCGGGGAAACCAGTTGGGCGAAGTCCTTGTCGGGCGTCACCATGTAGGTTTCGTAGCCCTCCTCCTGCTCCGCGCGGCGGGCAATGGTGCCGATGATGTCGTCGGCCTCGTAGCCGTCGATCTCCAGCACCGGGATGTGGAAGGCCCGGCACAGGCGCTTGACGTTCGGGATCGCCGCCGCGAGTTCTTCCGGCATTTCCTCCCGCTGGGCCTTGTAGGCCGGAAACTTCTCGTGGCGGGGCGTGGGGGCCGAGGTGTCGAAGGCCACGCCGATATGGGTCGGCTTTTCGTTCTCGAGAATCGTGAGGAGGGTGTTGGTGAAGCCGTAGAGGGCCGAGGTGTTGATGCCCTTCGAGTTCCGGATGGGGTTCCGGATCAGCGCAAAGTGGGCGCGATAGACGAGCGCCATTCCGTCGAGGAGGTAGAGCCGGGGCATGCCTGAGCCTGTGCGGAGGGTGGGTCGGGCGTCCAGTGAAGAAGCAGGCGGTCAAAACTCTGGCAAAGAAGCGGGGTTTTCGTAACGTAATCCCAGCATGAAACCAGTTGTCGGACTCATCGGTATCGCAGTGGCGGGAGTGGCGGGCTATCTGTTGGAGCCATCGGTTCGCCCGTCCCTGATTTCAGTCCAGCAACCGGCCGCTCCGGAGGAACCCCGGTCGGAGGATCCTGAACCGGCGGCCGAACCGCCTCCGCCCGCACCCCAACCACCGGTCGAGCCGCCCTCAGCCGCTCCGCCTGCCTGGGTGGCGGCCCTCAAGCCGGACCAGTTTCCCGGCAAGGTGACGCTCAAGCGCAGCGTCGAGTTCTCCGCCCCGGGCGCGGCGCAAGCGCTGGTGATGGAGGCCGGGACCCAGGCGACCCCGGTCCGAATCGAAGGCAACGACCTCGTCGTCACCCTTGTGCCGGGTGGTCCCATAGAAGGCCGGGTGCCGGTGATGGAGACCGATCTCGTGGCCCTTCTCGGCAATCAGCCGCCGGCGGTCGAACCGCCAGCGCCCGAACCTCCCGCTCCGGATCCCGTCGAGCCTCCGGTCGCCGGTGGCGAACCGATGGAAGAGCCGGCGGAAGAACCGGCTCCGGAACCGGCGGCGAGTCTGGATGCCGAGGAGATCGTCAAGCTCATGCAGGACAGCATCAAGGCCGGCAGCGTCAGCGAGTTCACCTTCGACCAGGTCCTCGGCTGGAAGGCCGGGGAGGATGAGGAACGGGACGGCGTGACCTATCAGACCGGGCTCGTCGCCTACAAGGCGGAGACGATTTTCGGCGTGAAGACCATCCAGGCCCAGGCGCTGATCGATGGTGGAAAGATCGTCCGCTGGATCTGGCCGAAGAGTGGCATGGAAATCAAGTGAGGTAGCGGTCCCTGAGGTGCTGCAGGTGGGCCTCGGCCGACGGCTCCCGGCCGGTGGCGAGGCGGATGATCTCCGCGGGTTCGATCGTGGCACCGTGGCAGTGGACGTGCTTCTGCAGCCAGTCGAGCAGCGGCGCGTAGTCGGCGCTCTTCACGGAATCGGCGATCTCCGGCACCGCTTGTGAGGCGGCGAACAGCTGGGCGGCATGCAGATTCCCCAGGGTGTAGGTCGGAAAGTAACCGAGTCCTCCCATCGACCAGTGGATGTCCTGGAGGCAGCCCCTTCGATCGTCGGGAGGGCACAGGCCGGAGAGCGCGCCGAATGCCTCGTTCCAGGCGTCGGGTAAGTCGGCGACCGCGAGGCTTCCGTTCACCAACTGGCGCTCGAGATCGAATCGCAGCAGGATGTGGAGATCGTAGGTGGCCTCGTCGGCCTCGACCCGGATGAACGAGAATTCGGAGCGCAGCACGTGGCGCATGAAGGCGTCGAGCGGGAGTGAAGCGAGGCAGGGGAAATGCGCCTGTGCGCGGGGATACCACTTCTCCCAGAAGGCTCGCGACCGGCCGATGTGGTTCTCCCACAGCCGCGACTGGGACTCGTGGATGCCCAGGGACACCGACTCGCCGGCGGGCGTGCCGAAATCATCGTCGGCAAGCCCCTGCTCGTAGAGGCCGTGGCCGACCTCATGCATCACTCCGAAAAGGGACGAGGTGAAGTCGGCTTCATCGTAGCGCGTGGTGAGACGGATGTCGGACGGCCCGAGGGTGGTGCAGAATGGATGGGCACTCGAGTCGATGCGACCGGCGGAAAAGCGGAAGCCGAGAGCCTCGGCCACCTCCCGGTTGAAGGCTTGCTGGGCGGCCACAGGGTAGGGGCCTTCGGGAATTGTGGGCTGCTGCTCCGCTGACCGGCGGGTCGCTGCGGTGGCGATCTCCCGCAATTGAGGACGGACCTGATCGAACAACCCGCCGATCAAGGCGGTCGTGGCCCCACGCTCGTAGGTTTCCAGAAGCGCGTCGTAGGGCTCGTCCGGATACCCCCAGCACTCCGCCTTTTCCCGGGCCAGGCCGATCAACTCCTCAAGCACGGGTGCGAAGCGGGGGAAATCACTGGCCTCCCGGGCCGCCGCCCAGACTCCCTTGGCTCTGGAGGTCAGCGCGGCTTCGCGCTTGACGAGTTCGGTGGGGATCTTCGAGGCACGCTCGAAGCGCCGTTTCATCTCGCGGGCATTGGCCTGTTCCCGGGGTGACGAAGCCGAGGCCAGCGCCGACTCAATGGCATCCCGCCAGTCGGCCGACGTCTGCAGTTCATGGGCTTTCCCGGAAAGGGTCGCGAGCTGATTTGCCCGCCAGCGGGCGGCCTCCGGCGGCATCCGGGTCTCCTGGTCCCAGGAGAGGATCGCGGCGGCGGTCGAGTAGCAGGCGGCTTCGGCCGCGATCGGCTTGATTGGGGCAGTGGCGCTCACGGGCCCAGCTTCCCCCATCGATCGCTCTTGGAAAACAGAAAGTTCCCGACAGGCGGGGATCCTTCAAGGCTCCCGTCTTGCCGGGCGCGGCATTTCCACCGTGGACTCGGTCCCGGTCACCGAAAAGATGGACGTCGGTCCCAGCGCAAGGAGGGCGCCAACGCACCAATGATCCGGCGGGGGGGCGAGGGTGGTTCGGCAGGTTTTGCGTAGGATTTTGCGGCGTGGCAACGTTGCATGGGGCATGCGCTGGGGACTCGTCATGATGCTTGGAGCCGCCGGATTGGCCGGCGGACAGCAGACCGACGTCTGGGACCTGCCGCCCCTGCGCTACGCGGAAACACCAGCGACCGGGCGGATCGCCGAACTGATGGAGCGCCTGGAGGCGGACCCCTCGCTGGCGACCGGAACGGATGACCTGGAGCGCTTGAGTTTCGTTCTCGATTGGCTCGAAGTTCCGGAGAGCTCGCAGATCCTGGTGTTTTCCAAAACCAGCAAGCAGATCCGCCGGATCACCCCGGATTCGCCGCGGGCGATCTATTTTTCCGAGAACCACTACGTCGGCTACGTTCCGGGAGGGGCGATCGAGGTGATCTCCCAGGATCCGGTGCTCGGGCCGGTGTTTTACCTGATCGAGGCGGGTGGTCCGGCTGGAATGCGGATCGACCGGGACGTCAGCGAGTGCTTCTCGTGCCACGGCACCACGCGAACCGAAAATGTGCCGGGCATGCTGGTCCGGTCGGTGTTCCCGGATGGCGATGGGCGGCCGTTGCTTTCGCTCGGCTCGGTGACGGTCGATCACACCACCCCGATCGGTGACCGCTGGGGCGGCTACTACGTCACCGGCAACAGCGCGATCGGGCACCACGGAAACCGGGTGTTCGAAGAGGATGAATCCTTCCGCAAACTCGAACCGGACCGGATCGATGTTTCCCGCTATCCGCGTGGGACCAGCGATGTGGTGGCCTTGATGGTTCTCGAGCACCAGTGCCTCGTTCACAATCTCCTCAACGCCGCCTCGATTCGCTACAACCGGGCGGAATGGCTGGCGAAGGTGATTGATCCGCACGCGGATCCCGGCACCGGTCAGGCCGGCAGGATTGCCGATGCGATGGCCGGGAAGATCGTCGCGGCGCTGCTTTTCCGGGGCGAAGCGGATCTCGGTGAGGGAATCGAGGGTTCCCGGGACTATCAGCGCGACTACGCGGCACGATTTCCCAAGTCGTCGTCCGGGCGCTCGCTCGCGGACTTCAGGCTGTACGAGCGGATTTTCAAGCACCGCTGTTCGTGCATGGTCTATTCCAAGGCGTTCGACAGTCTGCCGCCGCGGGTCAAGGAGGCGACGTTGCAACTCCTGAGGGATTCGCTCGAGACGGGCGAAGGCCCCGCCGACCACCTGCCGGCGTCCGAGCGACGCAAGATCGTGTCCATTCTGGACGACACGCTGCCGGCGTGGCGAGGGAAGAGGTGAAGGCCGGCCTTTCGGTAACGGGCGGGGGGCTGTGCATACGATTGCCCGCCACCGTCCGGCCGACGCTTCACCAAATCCTCTCCGGGACGGGCCCGGGGAAAGCAATCAGCGAATGAACACGACGGCGATCGGCGATTCCTGATAGACCGCGACCACCATGCGCTTCTGCTTGGAAAAGTAACTCAGGCGCCGCGGGTCGATCGCGCGGGTGCCTTCCGCCTGTCGCAGGGTGACCTCCTCGGTGGCGAGCCACGAGCGATTGATCGACAGGAACTCCGGCCAGGACACCAGATTGCCGACCGGGCGCTCGCCGAGCTTGTCGCGGTGCTTGTCGGAAAGGTGGAGGACCGCGCCGCGGGGGATCATCGTCCAGTTGGTCCCGTCGTGGAGGATCTGGGCGTAGGTGGAGATGTCCGTCGAGGACGTGCGGATTCCGGTCGAGACCGATGCGTGCTCGGAAGCCGAGGCGGAGAAGGGTGCCACGAGGGCAAAAAGGGTGGCGGCCATCAAGGCACCACCGCGGGGGGAGCGGGGGAGTTTCATCTTGTAGGGGGATGGGGTGATTGTCGTCCGTGGGTGCGGCCGACGGGAGGGATTGAAATCCTGATGGCGTGGAAAATCAACCCGTCTTGACGGTTCCCACGCGATCACGGAGGGATGAAGGGGAGGGAATCCGGTCAACTTTGTCACCTATTGATGCAAAACATGCACAAAAAAGCCCTTACGCGCCGCAGCACGAGAGGGCCTGAGATGCTTCAAGTCTCTTAAGCAACCATCAAAAGACTCAGCGGTCGAGAATCGAGTTCCAGTGTTCGACGTCGTCCTTTCGCGACTCGAGGAGCGCACTGGCGTCATCGTGAATGGTGATGCGGGTGATCGCATCGCCCTTGCCATCCGCCTTGCAGCCCTGCTCGCCGGTATCGACCTTGCCGACGATGCTATTTACCACGTCCTGACCCGAGGTCACTTCGCCGAAGACGGAGTGACGGTTGTCCAGGAATGGAGTGGGCACCATGGTGACGAAGAACTGGGAGCCATTGGTTCCCGGACCGGCATTGGCCATCGAGAAGATTCCGGGTTTCGCGTGGCGCAGCTCGGGATGAAACTCATCGGCAAACTTGTAGCCCGGGCCACCACGTCCGGTTCCGGTCGGATCGCCACCCTGGATCATGAAGCCATCGACGACGCGGTGAAAGGCGATGCCGTCGTAGTATCCGCGCTGGGCGAGGTTGATGAAGTTCGCGCAGGTCAGCGGTGCCTTGTCGGCGAAGAGGGTCGCGTCAATGTCGCCCTTGTCGGTATGGATGGTGATCTTGATGTCGGCCATGCCCAGAGGCTCCGGCAGGGAGCTACCGATGGCAAACCGATTCAACCCTCCGGGAGCCCGCGCGGGTAGATGTTGAACTCGAGGCTGGAGAACACGCCGAGGTCGAACCTTGCCTCACCGAAGGTCTGTGAACGGCCGATCAGATGCCCGTCCTCGAAGCCGACCAACTGGAAGGTCAGGCGGCCGCCGTCGGTGAAGGAAGCCCGGATGTCGCCTTTGCGGCGGATCGGCTCCCACCGGAGTTCCGGATTGGCGGCCTCCTCGGCGGTTCGCAGGGCAAAGCTCCGGAGCCTCGACACCGGAAGCTCGAACTCATTGAAGCTCGTCTTCAGTCGCACCATTCCGTCGGCGATCTCGACGATCTCGCCATCGACGAGGTCGCCATTCCGCAGCTTGATGCCCTGGGATTCGTCCGGCCCGGAGGCTTCGGATTCGTCCGGCTCGGGTTCATCCATGTTTTGGAACTGAAACATCCGTCCGCCGAAATTTCGTCGGTCCTGTCCCCACTCGCCATCCACCACGCCGTCCCAGCTGGTGATCGCAATCCGAGAAATGCGTGTGCCGTTCGAATGGTCGGCCAAGAAATGAATGAAGGATCCCATCTTTGCCGGGTCCGGTGCCGCTTCCTGCCAGTCGTCGATGATCCGGCCGTCGATCATCAGCCGGAATCGCCCGGTGGTCAGGTCTTGGAGGATCTCGAAACGGATCTTGTCCCGTTCCGTGAACTCGCGGATGCCTCCCGAGCTTCCGATGGTCGACGAGTCGTTCGCGGTCTTCTTGCGAAGGTAGGCGTACTGGCTCTGGCACACCAGCTCGTAGCCATTCTTCATGTCGTCCGGGTTCTCACTGTCGGCGTGGAGGAACAGCCGGAACCGCGCGTTCTCCTGCCACGAGACATCGAAAGCAAAGCGGATGCGGTCGTGACGACCGATCTCGCGACCGATGCTCGAACCGCGCTTGCACACCAGGGCATTGTCCTCGAGCGACCAGCCATCTTTGATCGATTGCGTCCATGTCCCGAGTTCGGACGGTCCGAGGTAGATCACTTCCGGACGGCTTTCGATCTTCAGGGCGTCGACCATGTCGCGGCGCAGAATCAGCTCTCCGGCGTAGCTGGTCTGCAGGCCGATCTTGTCGTCGGTGACCTCGGTGAGGCACCCGCGCAGCTTGTCCCCGTTGGTCAAGGTGACTTCGGCAATGTGGTTGCCCTCGGGAAGATTGAAACCGGGAGATGGCGGGACTTCGATGCGGCTCACCGGGTCGACCCGGAAACGCTGGGGGGCCGTGAATGCGTCGGACTCCCAAACAAGCCCGGACTCATCGAAGGCGGCGAGATCGCCGCGGACGAGGTCTCCGTTGGTGAACAGCAGGGTCATGTCCCCATCCTTCCCGCGCGCCGGGGCGACGAGGATGAGTGCGGCGAGGAGCGCTGAAACGGGAAGGTTCATGGTTCGTCCGGAGAATCGGTCGACGGTTCCTCTGCCAACTCCCTGCGGTCAAGGGAGGTCACGGCCGGGCGCTGGATCTCGAGCGGGCCAAGAAGTTCATGCTCGAGGAAGAGGGTCCGATCATCAAAGCGCCCGCTGGCGGCGCTCAGGCGCCCCCCGGCGGCGAGCCCGAAGAACAGCGGCGAGCCTTTCGACTCGGCCTTGTTTCCGGCGAGGAAGATCGTGGAGATGCGGTTCACCGGGATCTCCAGGGCATTCGCCAGGTGGGGGCTCTGGAACAGGACCACGGGCCGGCCATCGCGAACCGCGGTTTCGAGCAGCTTGCCTCCGAAGCGCTGGCCGTCGTGGTCGATCACCGCGTCCGCCTTCTCGTCGCCGCGGTCTTCCCCCTTGTGCCGGTCGCCCGAGGCGTTCCACTGGCGCAGTTCCAGATTGGAGACGACGTGCGCGCGCTCTCCCTTGGTCCCGCTCTCGAAGACAATGCCGCTGGCTTCGGGCATCTCGTCGAGTTGATCCGGAAAACGACCCTCGAGTTCGCCGTCGAGATAGAGGTAGAGCATCCTGGCCGGACGATCGACCCGCAGTTCGATGCTGACCTCGCGCTCCCTGAAGTCCTCGGGGCCGCGGTTCACGACACCCAGCGGATGATAGGACGTCTTGCCGGTGCTCTGTCGCTTGAGTTCGAACCCGGCGGTGTTGAACTGGAGGTAGTAGCGGTCGAGTTCGCCGCCCGAGCCCTTGCCGGGATCCGAGCAGAAGAAGACCTTGAAGGCGGGGCGCTGCTCCCATTTCAGGTCGAAGGAAAGCGAGAACGCGGGCGGGAGTTCGTCGAAGGCCCGGCCGACGAAGCCGGTACCGGAGGAAACGAGTTGGTCGTCTTGGATCGACCATTGGTCGGAAGGCGTGAGCCAGCCGGCCTCGTCGCCCAACCCGGAGAGAATCACCCGGTGGGGACGGATCCCGAGTTGCATCCGGTCGATGACATCGCGGGCGATCGACAGATCCCCGGCGAAAGCGGTCCGCACGGCAATCTCCTTGTCACCGATCGAAAGCAGGTCACAGGGGACCATGTCTCCGTTGATGAGCTGCACCCGGGCATCATGATCGAGTGGCGCGGGAGCCTCGTTGGAGAAGTCCACCCGCCGGATGCGCCCGGGCCTGACCTCGATGGCATCGAGCGCGACATCGGCCTCGATGGTCAGCGAACCGTCGGCCTTCATCGAGACCACGGTTCCGGTCAGGCGTCCGCCATCGGTGAGCTTCAGTTCGTCGCCGTGTCCGATGCCGGCTGCCACCCCGAGGGTGGCGATGATCAATAGTCGTCGCCCCATGCGTCGAGAAAGTTGCCGCCTTCGCGGAATTCGAGGATGACCGCGCTTTCCAGATCAAGCGTCAGATCACCCATGAGTTTGGATTTGAGAGCCATCTTGTCCGAGTCGGTCACCCCGGGCACGCCGCTGATGATTCCGATGGGCTGGAAATGGATGCGGATCCGGTCGTCGGAGATGGGATCGATCTCGCGCAGGCCCCGGGCCGCGAAGCGGATGTCGGCGATCTCCTCGGTCGGGATCACCAATGGAGCGTAGCGGCCTTCGAGGGTGAGCTGCCCGTTGTGGATGGTTTCAACCCGGCCGGACACCCGGTCGGTTCCGTTGGTCAGGAGAACCACATCCCATTCCTCGCTCTCGAGACTGCGGGCGGCATCCGGCATGCCATTCCACTCGGCGAGGATGATGTCGGAAAGCCGCAGGGGATTCTCCGATCCATCGACACGGAAGCCGATTCCGCCGCCGGGGGTCCACGAGTCGTCCTCATCGCCCTCAACCGGTTCGATGAGCCACTGCATGGCAAACTCGCCATTGACGAAGAGCGAGATGAATCCCTCGTCGAGATCCGTGCGCAGTTCGAAATCCGCCGAGCCGGAATCGTCGATCTGCAGGCTCCGTTTCGCGGCTCGAATCGTGTTGATGTAAGGTGTGCCGTCCTTGCCGTAGCCGCTCTTGTAGAGCGTCACGTAGTTGCCACGCAAGGTCATGACCAGGGCGCGGCCGAAGTAGCTGGTGAGTTCACTCATGCTCGAGACGACGCGCCTCGCATTGTTGGCTCCGCCCTCTTCGTCATCCTTCTCCACCGGCGGCTTCGGAGCGAAATCCGCATGGAAGGCGACCGCCACCGGCGAGCGTCCCCGCCAGTCGAGATGGAAACGGAAGACGGAACGCCGGGGCATGTCGGCATCCAGTGTCAGCGCGTCCCCTCCGGCGACATGGTACCAACGGGAGCCGAGGTGCCGCCACGTCGCCTCCTCCTCCTTTTCTTCCTCCGCCGGTTCCTGCGATTCTTCCGGGGCGGGTGGTTCCTGCTCGTCGGCCTCCTCGTTTTCCTCCGGATCGGCCGCGGCCTTGGGCTCGGAGCCGTCATCGATCTTCCACTCATCCGGATCGAAGGGGCCGGCGTAGATGAGTCGGCCTCCGAAGGGATTGGGGGCGATCCGCTTGACCACGTCACGCGGAATCACCAACAGCCCGGCCGCCGGACTGTCGACCGTGAGGTTCTCGGCATCGAGGCCGGTGATGGCACCGGGAATGCGATCGCCGTTCATCAACTCGATGTGGGAGGTCGAGTTGTCGGTTCTCAGGCTCGCCGCCCCGCGCAGGATGATCTGCCGGACCTTGTCGGTGCGGAACTCCATGGGAGCGACGCCGTCGTCGCGCTCCCACCGCAGCACGCCGTCGCGATCGATTCCGCCGAAGCGTCCCTCGAGCTCCCCGTTGGTCAGGCGCAGGAGATCCGGGCTGGTTTCCTCGGCACCCGCGGTGCCCGCGGTGGCCGCAATGAGCCCGGCGAGGAGGATGGCTGGGGTGGGGATGAGTCGGTTCATTTTTCGTAGATCGGGAGGAAACGGTAGTTCAGGGCAAGCGACAGCAGGGCGCTGGCGGTGTTGAAGGATTCTCCCTTGTTGCCGGGCCACGACCCGTCCGGGCGCTGAATGGTCGAAAGGTAGCGCAGGTTCTTCTGGTTCCATTCGTTCCACAGGTTCTCATCGGCGTGGAACAGGGCCTGCGACATGTAGTATTCGAAGTAGTAGGGATAGTTGCGGTCCCGGTAGTTGAGGTTCTTCTGCAGGTAGCCCACGCTTTCGGCGAATCCTTTCCCGTCCTTTTCCTTGGCTAGGGCGAGGCAGGTCACGCCGATGGCGGTGAGGGTCGGCTTGCTGCCGCCGGCGGAGGTGTAGCCGTAGCCGCCGTCGCCGCCGCGGCAGCGCGACATGTAGGCGAGGCCCTTCTTGATGGCCTCGTCGGGCACGGGGATTCCGGCGTTCCGGGCCCCGAGCAGGGCGACCAGTTGGCATCCCGAAACGGTGGTGTCCGCATCGCGGGCATCGGGCGTGTAGCGCCACGCTCCGGATGGATTCCGCTCCTGGGCATTGAGGATCAGCTCGACGGCGATCTGCAGGGCGGGGGCGATCTTGGGGTCGTCCACGATCCCGTAGGCTTCGGCGAGAGCGAGCGTGGCGAATCCATGGTTGTACATCGAGGTGCCGATGTAGCCGTTGCTTTCGCGCTGCCGGGACAGGATGTAGGAGATGCCCTTGCGGATTACCTCGCGGTAGGTGCCGTGATTCGGATCCTCGCCGTGGGCCAGGAAGGCGATGACCGCCAGACCCACCACGCCGGGTTCGCTCCCCATCCGGTCGTTCCAGGCACCATCGGCGTTCTGACTTTTCGCCAGATAAGCCAAGCCGCGTTCGTAAACCGTCTCAAGTTGGGCCGGAATCGGATCGTCCGGACGTCGTCGCAGATCCTGTCCCAGCGCCGGGATCAGGAAGCCGATGGCGATCAGGCCGTGGAGGAAAACGCGGGTCATTTCTCGATCAGGCGCTCGGCGCCGCGGTTGTAGGCCTTCAGGGCGTCTCCAAACTCGGCCGGCAAACCCTTCCCGGCCTGCCCGGCACCCTTGGGCACCCGTCGCTCGACGACGCGGCCTTCGTTGGCTCCGCCAACATCCGAATTGCCGGTGTCGGACTCGCCGGTCATGCCCTCGCCGCCCTGGTCACCGGGCTTCTCGCCTTCCCCGGGCTTGCTGCCGGGTTCCTTGCCCATCATCCGCTCGAGCATGTCCATCATCGCGCCACCGGCGCCCTCCGAGGGGCTGCCGCCCGACTGCTTCTGGCGTTCCTTGGCGGCTTCGTAGATTTTCTCGATGACCTCGGTCTGGGCGGCGATCGTCACCCCGTCCGTTTCGTGCTCATAGAGCCGCTCGCTCGCCTCGTCCATGGCATCCTCGACCTCGCGGAAGAGTTCGATGACCTTGGGGTGGGTCTGCTCGATCGTCAGTTGCTGCACGTCCGCGGCGAGCTCGTCCTGACGGTCGGACAGGTTGCGGGATCCGGTCTGGTGCCGGCTGATTTTCTCCGCCAGTTCGGGATCGTCGGCCGACCACGCGAGGAGCGGGGCGAGCAGGATGGCAATGATCTTCTTCATGGAGTCTTCTCGAGTTCGTAGGATCGCCTCAGGGTTTCGAGCGCACGGGTGCGGGCCCGGAGGTCCTGCTCCTGCTGGACCATCCGCATCACGCGCAGCATGAATTCGAAGTCCTCGTCTTCGCCGCCGCCACCACCTCCGCCGCCGCCACCACCGCCGTCTTCCTTCACGGCGCCCTCGAGCTTGTCGGCCCATTCCTTGAGCAGGGCCGCCCACTCGGTGGCGGACTTGGCGGCGATGAAGCCGTGGTTGCGGCTGAGGCGCGAGCGGACGTCCTCCAGACCGAGATCGATCTCCGACTCGACCATCTCCTGGAGGATCTCGCCGTAGGCCTCCTTCGCGGTGCGCGTGAAGAAATGCCCGAGATCCTCCTCGATCCACCGGACTTCGGATGCGGTCTCCGACTGCTGGCGGATGGTCTCGTCAAGTTTCGTCAGATCCGCCGGATCCATCTGCTCGCGGCGCAGTCCGAAGTGCTCGGATTGGGCGAGGGAGGCCTTCGCCACGCCTTCCTCGTCGGAGGCCGCCTTCTTGAGGCGTGCCACAAAGGTGCTCGCCTCGAAGCGCTCGTTGGCGTCGTTGGCCTTCTCGATGGTTTCCTGCATCTTCTCGAGAAGCTCACGCTGCTTCTCGACGGCTTCCTTCATTTCCTGCTCGGACTTCTCGCCGGTGTTTTTCGGGTCGCCGGCCTCGCCGAGGTTTTCCTGCACCTCGGGCATGTCCTGCTCGCCGAGCTCCTGCATCGACTTCATCGCCTCGGCCATCTTCTGCAGCGTCTCCTTGTCGATGGTCTCGTTTCGCGCGCTCTCCTTGAGCAGCTCCTCCATCTTCCGGGTCAGTTCCTGCATCTTCTCGGATTGCTGGCGCTCCGACTCCTCCTGCTGCTCAAGCCGCTCGGCGGGCTCACCTTGGCGCAGTTCCTCGCCATCGAGCCTTTCAAGGCGCTGGTTCTCCTCGAAAAGACTCCGCTCGCGGCGGGTCAGGTCCTCCAGTTCACCGATCGCGCGGTCGAACTGGTTCTTCAGCATCTGGGCATGCTCTTCCTCGCTCAGGATGTAGAGGATCACCGGCTGCGAGTAGATGCGGCCGCGGTCCGGCATGTAGTCCTCGACGTAGGCGCGCAGGGTGAGCTTCTGCGGACCGATCCCGTGGGTCTCCGGAGAGAAGGCGGCGGGTATCGAGGCACTCTTCAACCGCGGGTGGCCCTTCTCGAGGACCAACTCTCCCTTGGCGGAGTCGTTGGAACCGGGGCGCGTCGGTTCTCCGACCCACTCCAGGCCGTATCCGCGGATCCCGAAGTCGTCGCTGGCCACGACATCGAAGTCCACGGTCTGGCTCGGCAGCAGGGCCCGCTGGCTGGGAACCCCCTCCATGTAGCAGGAAGGGGCCTCGTCCGGCACCGCCTGGATCCGCAGCTTGAAGCCCTGACTTCCCTCGAGCCCGAGGGAATCCGTCCACATCATCGGAACCTCCAGAGAAGTCTCGGCGATTTCGATCAAGTCCGTGGTTGCCATCGGTCCGCGCAGGTTCATCGGCTGCGGATCGGACTCGGACTCCGGAGCCGAGTCGGAGGCTTCATCCCGGTCCATCGCCGCCACGGGTCCGAAACGCGCCTCCTTGAGCGCCCGGCTGACCTCGATGCCAAGGCGGACCTCCGATCCGCGCACGGCGGTGAGGGTGCCGGTCGGCAGGTCGAGGGACTCGTCCTCGAGTTGGAGGTAGTCGGGATAGTCGACCTCGGCGATGCTGCGGTCGACCACGGGCCGGAGGGCGGGAACGACGCGAATCGAGTGGCGGGCATCCCCGATCTCGAAGCGCACGTTTCCGGGCTCCTGCTGCCCGGGGAAATCGAAACTATAGACCCGTCCGTCCAGGCCGGCGGTGACGGGGTCCTGACGCTCGATGCGGGCCAGCCCGGAGCCGGGCGTCCACTCGCTGGCGTCGTCCAGCCGGACCTCGAGCGTGAAGGCCTCTCCCTGGGCGACCGGGAGTTCTCCCGGCAGGGTTTCCAGCAGGGTGAAGGTGTAGCGCGGGGTGGAGGACAGGGGGAAAAGCCAGCGCTTGAGTGAATTCATCCCGGCCTGGGGCACCAGCGTGAGCGCCGTGCCGGCAACCAGGAAGAGGGCGACGACCGCGAGCGACCAGCGCCGGTGCCGGGAAACCGGCAGCGAGTCGTCCAGTTTCCGCCGGGCGGTCTCCGCGGCCACCGTCTCGATCGCGGCGGCCCGGAGCCGGGGTGAGAGGCTGTCGGCATTCTCCGTCTGGTCGCGCAGTTCGATGACGCCCAGCAGGCGGTCGCCAAGGCCGGGATGCCTGCGGGCGATCAGGCGGGCGAGCTGGTTCTCACGGCGGTGCTTCCAGACCCAGCGATGCAGGAGCATCGGCGCGAACACCACCGCCAGCGAGGTGCCGCTCAGCAGAATGGCGAGCCGGACCAGCCCGGGCGTCTGCCAGATGCGGTCGAGACCGAAGACGATCAGGTAGGAAAAGATCAGACCGAAGATCCCGGCCAGCACGGCCTCCGCAATCTTGGTACGCCACAGGCGCCGCCGGAACTCTGCGAGCTGGTCGCGGAGCGACTCCGGGAGGGTGACCGACGGTTTGGTTGGGTCTGGCATGAATGGATAACGGTGGGGACTCCCGGGGCTTTGCGAAAACTTCCAGAGGAATAACCTCAATTCCAGCGCAAAACCCCCTCGGGTGCAGCGAAGGCGGAAGCCGGCCTTGTCTCTCAGATTCGTCGCACGATCGGGTTTTCGGCAGCTTCCGTGCCAATCGTGGTCTCGGGACCGTGGCCGGGGAGGACCCGGGTGGCGTCGGGCAGCGGGTAGATCTGCTCGCGGATGCTCCGGCTCAGAACCGCCATGTCGCCTCCCGGCAGATCCGGCCGGCCCGTCGATCCGGCGAACAGGGTGTCTCCGGCGAAGAGGGCCGCCGCATCCCGGTCGTAAAAGCTCACGCTGTCGGTCGAGTGCCCCGGGGTGTGACGCAGCTCGAGGGTCAGGCCGTCGATTTCCAGCGATTGCCGGCCTTCGATGACATGATCCACCTCGTAGGGATCCACGTCGAAAGGCATGCCCCACTCCCGGACCACCTCCTCGAGCGTCAGCGACCGGTCGAAAGGTTTCCAGGCATGCACCGGAACCCCGCGCGCCGAGATGGCGCCGGCGGTCATGACGTGATCGAAATGCTGGTGGGTCAGAAGCAGGGCGATCGGCTGGATTCCGAGATCGTCCAGCCAGCGGTCGGCGTCGATCGGCGCGTCGATCATCACCCACGCCCCGCCCGGGGTGGGGGCGAGGTAGGAATTGGTGAGCAGATAGCCGCCTTCGAATCGTTGAATGCCTTCCACGCCGAAAGACTTGGTCGGGGGGATCGCGGGTGTCAAACCCGGTGCGCGGCGGGAATCGTCCTGTGGCTCAGGTTTTTGTTGCCGGATTCAAATACGGGGATCTATCCTTCCGGCCCGCTTTCGACCCGGTGGATGACCGGCGGGCGGACCCTCCCTTCCCGCCATGAATCCTGATCGCGCGACTCTCAATTTCCTGAACAGCTTTCCCGAAGAGGCCCGTCGAAAAGGCGAGCAACTCCAACAGGACGGGACGGTCACCCAGATTTTCGGCAACCACCTCTTCATCCAGGGCAGGGTGGAGGATGAATCGGGAACCTTCCGCACCAGCCTGAGACTTCAGGGCAATCGCTGGTTCGGGTCCTGCACGGCCGAGGACGACATCGTCTCGGGTGCCTGCCAGTACGCCACGATGATGGAGCGCATGCATCGCGGCGAGGACCTGCCGGAGAGCCCCAACGAGTTCGACGACACGCCGGTTCTCGACGTGATCGAGGACAAGCTCGGGCGCGAACTCGACGACAAGGAGGCCGACTTCGTCTCCAAGGTCGAGAAGCGCTACCGCCGCTACGTGATCGAGGGCGAGATCCACGATCACGACATGGTGCGGCTGACGCCCCGGTGGGAAATCACCACCTACGAGCCGCTCGAGCTCTGGCCGATGCCGCCGGGCGACATTCTCGAGTTCTGGAACTACCTGGCCTACGCGTTCTACAAGAAGAAGCTTCCCTACCCGGACTTCATGAACGTCATCACCGACCTGAACTACGTTCAGAAGAAGATGGCGGACTGGGAACAGGAGCGCGAGGTCGCGGCCTGGTACGAGCGGATCGAGCACGTCAACGAGCGGCCTCCCCAGGCACCGCCGGTCGGGGTCCGGTTCCGTCTGGTGGCCACGATCAACGAGGCCCGGCTGGAGATCAGCGAAAACGAGGGTCCGTGGCAGCAGCTCCGCGAGAAGAACGAGATCGAGCGCCTGTTGCCGGCCTTCGGTGAGGCGGCGCTGAAGATGGACGCCCCGAGCCAGTTGCTCTGGGAGCATTTCCTTTCGTATTACCGCGAACACGGGGACACGACCTTCGACTTCGACCAGGAGGAGGCGTGCCGCTTCATGAACCGCCTGTTCCGCCAGCCGGCCCTCAAGGGCTACCTGGTCAACCTCGACGAGAACGACTTCAAGGTGGTCGACCAGCCCCTCCACTGGACCTGCGAGGACGACCCCTACGACTCGTCGAGCTTCGCCCTGCAGCTCGTCACCCAGGAGGGCGAGAACGTGACTCACTCGGTCCGGATGCTCCCGGGTCGCAAGGAACTCTATCAGTCCGACGAGACGGTCTTCCCGGGCCCGCCCCGTTGGCTTGAGGAAACCGAGATCATGCCCCGCTACCTGATTCCCAAGCGGGTCATCGATTCGCTCGAGGGCGTCGAGTTCCTGCGCAAGATCGGATCGACGCTACCCGACTCGCTGAAGAAGCGGGTCGTGGACCTCGAGCTCAAGCCCCGCTTCGAGCTCAAGCTGGTGGCCGGCCTCACCGCCGCCGAAACTGAACACCTCGTGGTCGAGGTCGCGGCCATCGAATCCAAGGACCGCCGCACCGAGAAGCTCACCAAGGAAGGCTGGGAGGTCGTCGAACAGAAGCCGCTCAAGGGCCGACAACTGCTTCGATTCGCGCGGGAGGCGCTTCATCCGGTGCCCTTCCTGCTGGAGGACATGGGCCTCACCTACGACGAGAAGCTCGGCGCCTTCAAGTCGCGCATCACCAAGCAGTTCCCCGAGAAGTTCGCCGAGTGGATCGACTCGATGCCGAAGGAACTCGACCTCGACATCGACAGCCGTCTCAAATCCATCCTCGCCGACCCGGTCACGGCCGCGGTGCGCTTCGAGGTGGTCAATCAGGACATCGACTGGTTCGACCTGCGCATCGTCATCGACGTCGAGGGCGTCAACCTCTCCAAGACCCAGATCCGCCAGCTCGTCGCCGCCCGCGGCGGCTACGTCCGCATGGAGGATGGCTCGTGGATGCGGCTCGAGATCAAGCTCGACCCCGATCAACGCGACGCGGTCACCCGGCTGGGCCTCGACCCCTTCGACCTCTCCGGGGAGACCCACCGGATGCACGCCCTTCAACTGGCCGACCCCAAGGCGGCCGAGGTTTTCGACCCGAAGGCATGGAAACGGATCAAGGACCGGGCCGGCGACATCACCATCGAGGTCAGGCCGGAAGTGCCCAAGGCCCTCAACGCCAAACTCAGGCCCTATCAGGTCGAGGGATACCAGTTCCTGGCCTACCTGGCGACCAACCGCTTCGGCGGCATCCTCGCCGACGACATGGGCCTCGGGAAGACCATCCAGTCGCTGACCTACATCCTGTGGCTCCACGAGGCCCGTGATGACGCCAACGAGTCCCACCGCCCGGCCTTGATCGTCTGCCCGAAGTCGGTGCTCGACGTCTGGTCCAGCGAGGCCGAGAAGTTCGCGCCGGAACTCCGGACCAAGATTCTCCGCAATCGCGACGACCTCGACGTCGCGCACATCCAGGAGAACGTGGACATGCTGATCCTGAACTACGCCCAGCTCCGGGTCTGCGGCGATCTGCTCAACGAACTGAAGTGGCTGACGGTGATCCTCGACGAGGGCCAGCAGATCAAGAACCCCGACTCGAAGGCCGCGAAGTGCGCCCGCGAACTCGATTCCCAGAACCGTCTGGTGCTCACCGGCACGCCGATCGAGAACCGGCTGCTCGACATGTGGTCGCTGATGGCCTTCGCGATGCCGGGCGTGCTCGGCAGCCGCGCCTACTTCAAAAAGCGCTTCGACAAGCGCAAGGACCCGCTCTCGCAGAACCGCCTCGCCGCGCGCCTGCGTCCGTTCCTGCTGCGCCGGACCAAGCTGCAGGTGGCCCAGGACCTCCCGCCGCGGACCGAGGAGGAGGTCTATGCCAAGATGGACGGAGTCCAGCAGGATCTCTACAAGGCCGAACTCAAGCGGATCCAGAAGGCCTTGCTCGGCCTCGATTCCGACGAGGCGGTGAAGAAGAATTCCTTCGCCATTCTCCAGGGGCTGATGCGCCTGCGGCAGATCTGCTGCCACCCCGGGCTCATCGACCCGAAATACCTGAAGGAAGAGAGCGCCAAGATGGAGTCGCTCTTCTACCTTCTCGACCAGCTCTACGAGGAAGGTCACAAGGTGCTCGTCTTCTCGCAGTTCGTTTCGATGCTCGACCTGATCAAGGCGCGCCTCGAGCTCGAGGCTCGGCCGTTCCACTACCTCACCGGCCAGACCAAGGACCGCAAGGGGGAGATCGAGCGTTTCCAGACGACCAAGGACCCCTCCGTGTTCATGCTTTCACTCAAGGCGGGCGGCTCGGGTCTCAACCTCACCTCGGCGTCCTACGTGATCCTCTACGATCCGTGGTGGAACCCGGCGGTGGAAAACCAGGCCATCGACCGCACCCACCGCATCGGCCAGAAAAACAAGGTGATCGCCTACCGGTTGCTGACCCGCGACACCGTCGAGGAAAAGATCCGCATCCTCCAGCACCAGAAGACCCAGCTCGTGACCAACGTGCTCGGGGACGAGGGCTTCGCCTCGAACCTCGGGCTCGAAGACCTCCAGTTCATCCTCAGCCACGGGGGGGATGATGAGGAAGAACAGCAGCAGCAGGGCGCGGCGAAGAAGGGCGGCCGGAAAGTCGGTCCGAAGAAGCGCGATGTGGCCGAGGTCCTTGCCGACAAGGCCGCGGAGGAGGCCCAGGAAAAAGCCGCGAAAAAGGCCGCCAAGAAACTGCCCAAGAAGCTCCCGAAAAAGGCCGCCAAGAAGGCCGCGAAGTCGAAGAAATGACCGCCCCGCGCGCCAAGCTTGATTGATTTGGCGGCGAAGGCGGGTAGTTTCCGGCGTGAAAAAAGCGCTCGCCCTTTTCTTTGCGGTCCTTTCCGGCCTCTACCTGCTGGTCATGGGGATCACTCCGGACCCGCTGCCGTTCATCGACGAGGCGACCGCGTTGCTCGTTCTGGTCCAGTCCCTCGCCGTGCTCGGCGTCGATATCCGGCGCTTCCTGCCGTTCTTCGGCAAGAAAGTGCCGAAATCGAAGGAGGACGACAAAAAGGGACCGGTCGTCGATGTCTGATTTCAGTGGAAATTCCGGCAATCCGTGAACGTAGTTGCGGGCGTCGATGAACTCCGAAGAATCCGAAATCGAAGAAAAGCCGCGATCCAAGGCGGGTGCCGTCATTCTGAGCTTCGCGGGGATCGCCACGGTGGCGGCCTTGGTGGCCATGCCTCTGGTCGCGCAGATGCCCGGGTCCGGCCTCGCCGATCTCTCTCAATGGGAGCGCTTTCTCGGCCGTTTCCACTTCCTGGTGCTCCACCTGCCGATCGGCATGCTGTGCCTGGTGCTGCTCCTCGAGTTCGGCAAGCTGTTCCGCAAGGACAAGGGCAGCTCGACGCTGATCCCGGCCTTCTTCACGGCGGTGAGCGCCGTGGTGGCGGCGGTCTTCGGATTCCTGCTCTATCAGACCGACCCCGGCCAGTACGATGAGGAGCTGATCTCCAGCCACCTGTGGTGGGGCATCGGCTTCGCGGCGATGACCGTCGCGGCCTTCGTGATCAAGCGCTGGGTCGACCTGGCGAACGGTTCCGGCAACTGGGTCTATGTCCTCACACTCTTGATCAGTGGAGCCACGATGACGGTCGCCAGCCACGACGGCGGATCGATGGTCCACGGCAAGAGCTACCTCACCGCCGAGGCCCCGAACGAAGTCCGCGAGCTCTACAACCAGATCGTGCCCGAAAACCAGCGCCTGCCGATGCTCGAAGCGGAAGAGGACGGCGATGGAGGCGCCCCGGTCATCCCGGTCGAGGACCAGATCGTTTACACCCACCTCGTTCAGCCGATCTTCGACCAGAAATGCGTGTCCTGTCACGGCCCCGACAAGCAGAAGGGCCGCCTCCGGATGGACACCTACGAGAATCTCGTGCTCGGCGGCAAGGAGGGCGAAGCGATCACACCCGGCGATGCCGAGGACAGCAACATCCTGTTCCGGATTCATCTTCCTCTCGACGACGAGGAGCACATGCCTCCGGAAAACAAGGAGCAGATGGAGGACCACGAGATCGAGATCGTGACCTGGTGGATCGATACCGGCGCGCTTCCCGACCAGAAGGTCGCCGAGGCCGAGATGCCGGAGGAAATCAAGGCGGCGGTCTCGAAGCTGGTGCCGCCCGAGGTCCTGCAGGCCCAGGCCGAAGCCGCCGCCGCGGCGGCCGCCGCCGAGGAAAAGGCGAGGGCCGAGCTGGCCACCGTGGTCGAAGGCCTCCGCGAAGAGTTTCCCGGGGCCCTCAACTTCGAGTCGCAGGAGTCCAGCGGGCTGACCTTCACCGCGGTGAGCATGCGCGATCGTTTCAACGACGAGATGCTGGCGAAGCTCGAGCCGGTGGCCGAATCGCTGGTCTCACTCGACCTCTCCGGGACGCATGTGACCGACACCGGTCTTGCAGCGGTTTCGGGCGCGACGGGACTGCGCATGCTCCGTCTGTCCGAGACCGGGGTCACCGACGCCGGCATCGAGCAGATCAAGGGCATGGCCTCGCTCGAATCGCTCAACCTCTACGGCACGGCGGTGACCACCGACGGAGTTGCGGTGCTCAGCGAACTCCCGACGCTCAAGCGTCTCTACCTCTGGCAGACCGAGGTCGACGCCGCCGGCAAGGCGAAGCTCGAGGAACTGATGCCGGAGACGGAGATCATCCTCGGGATCGAGGCCGAGTAATGAAAAACCCGCCCGGGACTTGCGTCCCGGGCGGGTGCCATCGGTCGCTGAACGACCATCCTGGTGAGGGGCTCTCTACTCCAAAGGCTGAGCGGAAACGTAGAGGCGCGACCCCGTCGCAAGCACGGTTTTCGGTTCGAGTTGAAGCCCGTTGAGGGCATTCAGCTTCGCCGGCTCCATCTGGTGGCGCTTGGCGAACTCGCCGAAGGAAATGTTTTCGGTGATCGGAATCTTCCGGATGACCGGCTTCTTGTGGGCGATGGCTTCGGAACCGTAGGAGGCATCCGCACCCGGCGCGGCGGGTTCGTCGGCGGCGGGCTCCGGGTCTTTTCTGGCTCCCAGCTTGAGTTGCTGTCCGATCCGCAGGGCCGTGGGGTTCACGTCGGGATTGGCGGCCTGCAGGGTTTCGACGCTCAGGCCATAGATCTTGGCGATCGAGAAGAAGGTCTCACCGGCTTTCACGGTGTGTGTGCCGGTCACGGTTTCCGCCGTCGTGGGCTCGGGGGCAGGTGCCGGGGCGCTCACGGGGAGCTTGAGGCGCTGCCCCTCGCGAATCAGGCTCGGATTGCGGATGCCGTTGAGCTTGGCGAGCACCGCCGTGGTGGTGGCGTGTTGCTTGGCGATCTTCGAGAGACTCTCGCCGGCCTTCACGATGTGGACGGATACCTCGGCTTGTCCGGCGGCAGCGGCGTCCGGCTCGGGCTCCGTTTCGGCCGCCGGAGGAGTTTCCGAGGGCGGGGCAGGGGGGGCGTCCTCCTTCGCCGCCAGCTGCTCCTGCAGCCGCTCGATCTGGTCGCGCAGGCGCTGGTTCTGGACCTCGAGCTGGCGGATCTGGCGTTCCTGCTCGGCGGCCCGGCTCTCCAAATCGGCGGGAGCTTCCGCGGCGGTCGCCACCGAGGCCCAAACCAGGGCGGGAAGGATGATCGAACGGTAGGGCGCTTTCATCACAGGGCGGAGAATTTCAAAAAACATGGTTAGGCGCAACTAAAATTTAATAAAAGTTAACAAAATGCCGATCTCCGCATTCCGCCAACCCCGGCTTTCGGAAGAAAATCATTGGCCCCGGTCCCGAATCCGGCCGATCAGGAACCGGCGCTTTCGGGCGCATCGACCACGACGCTCGGCTCATCCGCGATGATCTCGACCGGTGCCCCGTCCGGGGCGTAGGGCATGCGTGTCACCGACAGCCACTGGCCGTTTTCCAAGCCTTCGCGCACGATCAGTTCCTCCGTGGTGGTCCAGATCGGCTCGATCTTGGTGCGGACGATGGAAAGTTCCTCGCGATCGACGAGGTAGACGCGGTTCACGCCCCGCAGCGCCACCCGCGGGAGGACGAAGACATCCTTGAGCACCTCACCATTGATCGCCGCCCGGACCGGTTGGCCGATTCGAAGCGGGGGACGGTCCGGGTGATTCAGGCCGAAGGGATCGTCGATGCGGGCAATCGCGAACAACTCGCGCGACGCCTCGTCGAGTGCGCCTTCGGTGCGGACGATCTCCGCGGGCCACCGGACCTTCGCCTCTTCTTCGTTCAGATCGCCGAGGGCATCGAGGAGTTCCACCGGCACCGGGGCATCGCCGGGGCGCGAGGGCAGGTCGATGAAGCGGAGTTGCTCGGGAGTGAGCGGCAGCCGGACCTCGGCGTAGTCGGTGGCAAACACGTTGCCCAAGGGGGTGGACGGCCCCACCGCCTGCCCGAGTCCGACCAGGCGATCGCGCACCCGACCGTCGAAGGGCGCCCGGATCTTGGTCCGGGCGAGATCGCGTTGGGCCTGGTCGAGTGCCGCCGATGCCGCATCCACGTTGGCCCGGGCCTCCTTGAGCTGAGGCACCCGCAGCACGAGTTCGGAGGGCTCTTCCTCATATCCCAGATCCTCCCAGTTGAGCCGCGCTTGGCGGGCGCGGGCCTCTTCCTGCGCCATCGCCGCCTCGGCACGGGCGAGCACCGACTGCGCCGCCTCGACCGCGGCCTCGAAGTCCGCCGGCTCGAGTTCCGCAAGCACCTCTCCCTTTTGAAAGAAAGCGCCGTCCTCGAAACCCGGGTGGACGATGTGGACCGTGCCGGCGACGGCGGCGGTGAGGGGGGTCTCGTGGTGGGACCGGACCAGGCCCTGCGATTTCAGGATGACCGGGAAGTCGGTCCGGTGCAGCTCGATCACGCCGGTCTTGAGGCGCTGCGGAGGTGCCTGCTGGGGAGTGGGGGGGTCGCTCTTCTCCGACAGCCAAAGGCCCAGCAGACCACCCACACCGAGGATGGCGAGCGGAATGAAGATGCGGAGAATCATGGCGGAGGCGCGGGAAGATGGACGAGCGAACCCGCCTTGCCAAATACGAACATGGGGGGCGCCAACTTGCGTCAGCTTTCCGCGGTGGAGAAATCCCCGCCAAGGGCGAGGTGGAGATCGATCCGGTTGCGCAGGCGGTCGCTGCGCAGGCGGATCAGACTCGACCGCGCGTTGTTCGCCCGGCGCTGGGCCTCGAGCACGTCGAGGATGTCCGAGCCCTCGATGCCGTCCGCGTAATCCCGCGTCGATTGCTCTTCAGCCAGCGCGGCCTGTTCGACCTCGCGCCGGAGATAGAGTTCCTGCTCCGCCAGCGAGACCTCGGCGGCGAGCGCGGACTCGACCTCGCGGAAGGCCTCCAGCGCCACCTGGCGGTAGTCGTGGACCGCTGCCTGGTTGCGCTCGAGCGCGGCCCGCGCCTCGGCGGTGAGCTCACCCCCCGAATAGAGGTTCTGGGCCAGGCTCGCCGCGATGCTGGCGACCAGCCAGTCGGGGTTGAGGAAATCCGAGAAGCGGGAGGTGGGCGTGCCGCCGGACCCGGTCAGCGCGAGCGAGGGCAGCAGGCTTTTGCGGGCGGCGTCGGCCCGGCGGGCCGAGGCATACACGTCGGCCCGGGCGACCGCCAGATCGGGACGACGCTCGAGCAGATCCGCGGGAATTCCGGAGGGCACCTCGCGACTCAGCTTCGGAAGATCCGAGCCGGCGCGGGTGCGACCACTCGGGTAGCTGCCGGTCAGAGTCTCCAGCGTCCTGGCGGCTTCGTCCCGGACCAGCCGGGTCGATGCCACGGCCCGCTTCGCCGCCGCCACGTTGGTGCGCCCGAACTGCACATCGAGAGCGCCCTGTCCGGTGCCCTTGTAGTTGCGCTCGCTGATCCGCAGGTTCCGCTCGAACGAATCGAGCGTCACCTTCGCGAGCTCGAGCTGCTGCTCGGCGGCGATCAGGTTGATCCACGCCCGGGCGGTGGCCGCGGCCAGGGAAAGCCGGGCACCCCGGTAGGTCGCGCGGACGGCCGCCAGATCGGCATCATCGGCGAGATTCAGGTCGCGCAGGCGTCCCCACAAGTCGACTTCCCAGGCGGCGGAAACGGTCAGGTTGTAGCTCTCGCTTTCGGTCGTCGCGGCCGTGCCGTTTTCGGAGATCGAGAAGCTGCCCGACGTGCCGAGCTGCGCCCGGGGTTTCACCCTCGAGCGGCCGGCGATGCGGACATACTCGGCGGCCCGCATTCGCGCCTCGGCCGCGGCGAGGTCCTGATTCCGGGCCATCGCCGCCTCGACGGCCTGGCGGAGATCCCGGCTGCCGAAGTCCGAAAGCCAGCCACTGCTGATCTTCCGGCCCCGGCCCTCGCCGGCCGACTGCCACATGGCGGGAGCCGAGACTTCCGTCCTGTCGATCGGGCTGCGGAATTGGAGGTTTTCGCAGCCGGTCAGGCCGACGAAAAAGCCGACCCCCACGAGCGGCACCAATTGTGAATAACGTTGCATTTGAGAAAAACGGGTGGTGATAGTGGGCCCGCGTGAAAGGAGAATTCTCGGCACTTACGAAATGGATGTTGATCCTCTGTCTTCCGGCGGTTTTCTCCGTCGTCGCGGCGGAGTCTGGCACGGATGATCCGAAAACCAACGCCGAAGCGCCGGCCGAGAAGAAGAGCGACGAACCGGAATCGGAGACGGAACCGGAGTCGAAGGACGAAGCCGAACTCGAGGCCGAGGACGAGGCCGCCGCCGTGGCCCGGCCGGTATCCGCCGATCCGGTTCAGGTTTTCGGCTGGAAGGAATGGGCCTGCCTGAGCGATGGCAAGACGGAACTCAAGGTCGCGGCAAAACTCGACACCGGGGCCTACACCAGTTCGGTGCACGCCGAGGAAAAGGAGCTGTTCGAGCGCGATGGCAAGAAGTGGGTCCGCTTTGTCGTCCTCGATCCCCGCAAGAAGGACGCCGGAAAGATCCGCATCGAGGCACCGCTGGTCCGGATCGCCCGCGTGAAGGAACCGGGAGGGGGCGTCGAAGCGCGGGAAGTCGTCCGCCTCGCCGTCAAGATCGGCGAGCGCAAGATGAAGACGGATTTCACCCTCAGCGACCGGTCCAACATGCTCAACCCGATGCTCATCGGTCGCACAACCATCCGCGAACTTGGCTGGGTGGATCCGAGCCGCGCCTTCATCGCGGATGAGAAGGTGATGCGCTGACCGGATTTCAACCCGTCAACCGGCAGCAATTTTCCCATGGCTTCACGCATCAAGCTGCTCGCGCTCGTGTCCCTTCTGGCCCTGGTCGGAGGAGGAGTCGCCGCCTACAAGAATGTCGTTCTCGGCATTCCCCTGATCGTCGACGAACGCCCCAGCGAGTGGCTGGTCGAGGCCAAGGTGAGCTTCGTCGCGGTCGGCGATCCGGTCACCGCGCGGCTGGCCCTTCCCGGCGTGGCCATCGATCGCGAGCTGGGCATCGACGCCCGCTCGGCCGGTTACAGCTTCATCGTCGAGGATACCCTCGATGAATACGCCGCACTCTGGGCCTCGGACAGCAAGGAGGGACCGCAATCGCTTTACTACCGCGTCCGGTTCCCCCAGCGGGGGGTCGACAGCGGCGGTCCGCGTCTCGAGCCGGGCGATGTCCCGGTTCCCGGCGATCCGGGTCTATCGGGAACCCTCCGTTCGGCGGCCGAGAGCGTCGTCCGCCGGGCCAAGGAGCTTTCCTCGAATCCGGACACCCTGCTGGCCGGGGTGTTCCGCGAGATCACCGCGATCGAGGGCTCGCAGGAGATCGCCCTGCTCAAGCGTCACTACGAGGAGGTGTCCAATTCCGACGCCCTCACCCTCCTCGGGATCGACCTCCTGAACATGGCGGGCGTGCCGGCCCGGCAGGCCTACGCGGTCCAGCTCAACGAAATCCGCGGCTCGCAGAAACCCTCGCTCTTCGTCGAGTACTTCGACGGCGTTTACTGGAAGGTGCGCGATCCCGATCAACCGGCATCGACCCTCGATCCACGCGAGTTGTTCGTCTGGAACCGCGGTGGCGACGCCCTCCTCGAGGTCTCGGGTGGCGAGAACTCGCAGGTGGCCTTCACCACCACACGGGACATCATCCCGATGGAAAAGCTCACCGACCTCAAGGATTCGGGCCTGCTGGTCTCGACGATCTTCGGCCTGCCGGCATCGGAGCGGCAGGTGTTCCGCTACGTCGTGCTGATCCCCATCGGCGCCTTCGTCGTCGTCATCCTTCGCAACCTCATCGGCATCGCCACGCTCGGAACCTTCATGCCGGTGCTGCTGGCCCTCGCGCTGTTGGAAATGGATTTGAAGAGCGGCCTGACCATGTTCGTGGTCATCGTCGCGTCGGGCCTGTGGTTCCGCTTCCTGCTCTCGCGGCTGAATCTTCTCGTGGTGCCGCGGGTCGCCGCCTGCGTGGTGATCGTGACCCTGCTGATGATGCTTCTGAGCGTGGTGAGCTGGCACCTGGGCATGCGCGACGGTCTCAAGATCACGCTGTTTCCGATGATCATCCTTGCCTGGACCATCGAGCGGATGTCGTTGATCTGGGAAGAGGAGGGCAAGCGCAACGCGTTGCTCCAGGTGGCGGGTTCGCTGGTCGTCGCCGTGATCGCCTACCTGTTCATGGAACTGAAGCAGATCCGCTACTGGGCCTTCTACTTTCCCGAGCTGCTGCTGGTGCTGCTTGCGGGCATCATTCTGGTCGGCCGCTA
This sequence comes from Haloferula sp. A504, assembly GCF_044385805.1. Classification (NCBI taxonomy): domain Bacteria; kingdom Pseudomonadati; phylum Verrucomicrobiota; class Verrucomicrobiia; order Verrucomicrobiales; family Verrucomicrobiaceae; genus Haloferula; species Haloferula sp. A504. The sequence goes on along the minus strand of NZ_JBISBU010000005.1, from coordinate 86,301 downwards.
CACCGGTTACCGCCTGAGTGAGCTGATCCGCTTCAAGAATTTCGAGGAGGCGGTATGAAGCGCTGGTGGCACCGCTACTTCCGCACCCCGGGGGAACTCGAGGCGATGGGGGTGGTCGGCATCAACATGCGGAATGCCCGCTTCGTCCTGCCGAACAACCCGCGACGGCTCTACGACCTGGTCGACAACAAGATCCGGACGAAGCTGCTGGCGGAACGGCAGGGGATTTCCGTTCCGGAAACCTTCGGCGTGGTTCGCAGCCCGAAGGAGATCCGCCGCCTCGACCGCATTCTGGGTGAGAGGGATTCCTTCGTCGTCAAGCCCGCCCGGGGGTCGGGAGGGAAGGGGATCCTCGTCATCTCTGGAAGGGATGAGGACCGCTACATCAAGCCGAGCGGCTCGGTGGTCTCGCCCGATGAAGTCCGCTTCCACCTCCAGAACATCATCGCCGGCCTGTTCAGTCTCGGCGGCAAGCGCGACGTTGCCCTGATCGAGGACCGGGTGAAGCCGGCCAAGGTGATGACCGAACTGAGCTTCCAGGGCGCGCCGGACGTGCGGGTGGTGATCTTCCGCGGCTATCCGGTGATGGCGATGCTGAGGGCCTCGACGCGGGAATCCGATGGTCGCTCGAACCTCCACCAGGGTGCCCTCGGCATCGGGGTCGACATCGCCACGGGGCGCACGGTTCACGCGATCCACCACGGCAGGCCGGTGACCGTCCACCCCGACCTCAAGGTGCCGTTGATCGGGGTCCAGCTCCCCGAGTGGGACCGGATCCTCGAGATCGCCGTGACCTGCCAGCAGATGACCGGACTCGGATACCTCGGCGTCGACATGATGATCGATGAGGAGCGCGGCCCGATCATGATCGAGGTCAACGCTCGGCCCGGCCTCGCGATCCAGCTGGCCAACGGGGTCGGGCTGCTGAAGCGCCTCGTGCCGACCGACGCCCGGGCCCGGCAGATTCCCGATGAGGAACTCCGCGAGAAGATCAGGTTTTCGCGAAATACCTTCGCCGCGCGGATGCAGGAGGTCTAGCTTCGCGCGGCATGATCGAAGCGCGCAACCTGCACCGGAGCTACCGCATCGGCAAGAAGTCGATCGAGGTCCTTCACGGCATCAACCTATCCATCGCCGCCGGCGAGCGGGTGTTCCTGCGGGGACCGAGCGGCGCGGGAAAGACCACGCTGCTCTACACGCTCGCCGGACTGGAAAAGCCCCAGCAAGGGGAGGTCTTCATCGACGGCAAGGACCTCTACTCGCTTTCCGCCAAGGGCCAGTCGGCCTTCCGCAACCGCAACATCGGCTACATCTTTCAGAACTATCTGTTGTTGCCGGAACTCACCGCCCTCGAGAACGTGATGGTCCCCGGGGCGATCGGCGGGGCCGACACCGAAAAGGAGGCCCTTGAGGCACTCGAGCGGGTCGGCCTGAAGGAACGGGCCACGCACCTGCCGGCGGAGTTGTCGGGAGGTGAACAGCAGCGGGTCGCCATCGCCCGGGCGGTCGCCAACAAGCCGAACGTTCTCTTTGCCGACGAACCCACCGGAAATCTCGATTCCCGCAACAGCGCCGAAATCATGGAGCTGCTGATGGGGCTCGCCGGCGAGGGAGCATCGACCCTGGTGGTCGTCACCCACGACCGCAGCCTGGCGGGCATGGGCGACCGCCAGTTGCTGATCCGCGACGGCTCCATCGAATCGGTGGATTCCACCGCGGCGTAGTGGCTTTCTCAGGCGAGGAAGGCCCTTTCGATCGCCCACGCCAGACCGACCAGCGCTATGCCGATCGAGCCGATCGTTCGCAGCCGGCCGAAGGCCTCGTCCTTCCACCAGGCAGTCAGCGCCCAGGCCGTGCCGAGCACGGCAAGCTGGCCGATTTCAACCCCGAGATTGAAGCCGACGAGCGGCCACAGCGGCGGCGCGGAGTCAGGCAGCGCGAGAGCCAGCATGCGCGCGAACCCGAGCCCGTGGATCAGCCCGAAGCCCGCGATCACCGCATAGCGCGCCGGTTTGATCTCGCGACCGAGGAGGTTTTCGATGGCGATCCACGCGATGCTCAGAGCGATCGCCGTTTCGACCCAGCGATCCGGCAGGCTCACCCAACCGAGTGCCGCCGCCGCCAGCGTGACCGAATGGGCGAGGGTGAAGGTCAGGCTCTGATAGAGAAGCGGCTTCCACTTCGGACTCAGCAGGAAGACGCCGAGAATGAACAGGATGTGATCGAGGCCGCGGGGGAGAATGTGGCGGAAGCCCAGGGTGATCCACCGGATGAAGCCGCGCGAGGCCGGAGCTTCCGGTTCCAAATCCAGCGACTCGCCGCTGACCAGTGGAAGGATTCCTTCTTCATGCTCGATGATCAGCACCACGCCGAACGCCTCTTTCCAGCCGATCCGCAGCGGTGTCGACGACATCGGCCCGCTCAGAACCACCTCGATCTCCGGCAACTCCTCGGGGACGCCCGATTCGATGAAACGCGGAGGCGTCGAGTCGAAGTCGGTGAATCGAATCTCCCGGGGGCCTTCCCCGATGGACAGGGATTCGTCCAGGAAGCGCCGGGCCTCCTCCCGGATCCTCGCCCACTCGGCGGGGCTGCGGGTCCGCAGCCAGGCCAGGTCGAAGGGGGCGATCTCGGCGTCGCCCCGGTACTCCGGCAGCATGTAGGCGGCGTCGAGAAGCAGGGTCGCCCGCCACGCTTGCGGCGAGGTCTCGAGCTTCATCGAGATTTCATCGATCTGGTGGGCCCGGGCCGGAAAGGCCGCGAGCAGCAGGATCGTGAAAACAAGGCGCACGTCCGGATGCTGGGCTTTGGTGCATCCGGCACAAGTCCGGGCTTTTCGCCGGGGCGGGTCGCTGGCATCTAAGGGCCATGCCCCAGCCGCTCCTGATCCAGAATGTCCGCATCGTCGCCGAGGACTCGCCGGATTTCGCCGTCTCGGATGTCCTGATCGAGAATGGATGCTACCGCTCGATCGCGCCGGGCCTGGAAGCTCCCGAGGGTGCCCGGGTCATCGACGGCCGCAACCGTCTGCTCATGCCATCGATGTTCGACGCCCACGTCCACTTCCGGGAACCGGGCGGGGAGGCCAAGGAGGACATCGCCAGCGGCTCGGAGGCCGCGATCAACGGCGGCGTCACCGGCGTGGTGATGATGCCCAACACCACGCCGGCCATCGACTCCGGTTCTGTGGTGAAGATGGTCCTCGACAAGGCCGCTGCCGTTTCCCGCATCCCGATCCACACCTCGGGCTGTGTCACCATCGGACGCCAGGGAAAGGAATTGGCGGCGATCGACGCGATGCGGCGACTCGGCGTGAAGATGCTCACCGATGATGGCGACACGACCCACGACCCGGCGGTGCTCTACCGGGCGATGCAGTACGCCAGCGAGTTCGGAATGTTCTTCGCCAGCCACTGCGAAGTCCCGGAGCTGGCGGGTCCACGGGCGCTGAACGACGGACCGGTCGCCTACCAGCTCGGCATCAAGGGCAGCCCGGCCTGCGCCGAGGAGATCATCATCGACCGCGACATCCGGCTCGCCCACGCCACCGGCGCCCACATTCACATCCAGCACGTTTCCACGCGGCTCGGCATGGAAACGATCCGCTGGTGGAAGTCGCGTGGCGACGTGAAGGTCACGGCCGAGGTCATGCCGCATCACCTGATGTTCACCGACGAGGACATCGGGGACTTCGACACCCACTACAAGATGAACCCGCCGCTGCGCACCGCCGACGACAACGCCGGGCTGTTGGAGGGATTGAAGGAAGGGGTGTTCGATCTGCTCGGCACCGACCACGCGCCGCACACACCCTTCGAGAAGGCCCAGGACTTCAGCGTCGCCCCGAACGGCATCACCGGACTCGAAACCGCCGTGGTCTGCCTCTTCGACCGCTTCATCCGCAACGGCGACTTCGGGTGGGACCTGCTGGTCAAGCGCTACTCGGCCGAACCCCGCCGCATGATGGGACTGGATCCCGTCCCGGTGGTCGAGGGGAGCACCGCCGAGTTCCTGCTATTCGACGAGGAGGCCGAAACCACCTTCAGCGTCGACTTCATGCGCTCGAAAGCCCGCAACACCCCCTTCCTCGACAAGACACTGAAGGGGCGGATCGATCTGGTCGTCTTCAATGGCGAGGTGCTGCTGGAGCGCTGAGACGCTCTCGGGAAGATGGCCGAGGCCTCGAAGCCAAACCCTTCGACGCAGGTTCCTGACCACGGATTGTTCCATGCCGGAGTCCAAAATCTGCCAGCGCTGCGGACGCACCATCGAATGGCGCTCGAAATGGAAGGATCATTGGGATGAGGTCAGGTATTGTTCGGCCTCCTGCCGCAAGAAACCTGCCAAGGACCGGAGCGCAGAGCTGAAACAGGCGATCCTCGAGCTCCTGCGCTCGCGCCCCCGGACTGCCAGCATCTGCCCCAGCGAAGCCGCCCGGCTCGTGGATCCCGCATCATGGCGGGATCTCATGGAACCCACTCGTCGTGCCGCACGCCTCCTCCACTCCGAAGACCAGGTATCGATCACCCAGGGCGGAAAAGCCGTCGACCCATCCACCGCCAAGGGCCCGATCCGGATTCGCCGGGGTGCAAGATTCCCGAATTCGATCACGCCTTGATTGGACTTTCCCAGGCACAGCACGGCCAAGCCCCACTGCTTCATTTCGGCAAACAGCAGAGGATAATGATCGGGAACGGATCGGCCTAAGCCGACTCGATCGTCTTTTCGGTGGCGGCGTCGATGATGGCGAATCGCTCGCGGTGAAGGGACGGATCCGAGCGGAAAATCAGGCGGCCGGAGTGCTGGCGTTCCATCTCGACGAGGATCTTGCTGTCGAGGGTCTTGAAGCGGTTCAGGACGTCGGGGCTGACCACGACGACCAGGTCGCCCTCGCCCTTCTCGCGCATCTTGGCGATCACCGAGGTCAGGCGGCGCTGGATCTCGACGCTCATGGTCATGGTGGTCTTCACCCGGCCGCGGGTCTGGCAGTAGGGGCACGGCTCGTACATCGTGTCGAGCAGGCTCTCGTTGAGCCGTTGGCGGGTCATCTCCATCAGGCCGATCGAGGAGATCTGGAGGATCTGCGTCTTGGCTTTGTCGCGCTTGAGGCGTTCCTTCATCGCCTTGTAAACCTGCTGCTGGTCGCGACGGTGGCGCATGTCGATGAAGTCGACCACGACCAGGCCGCCGATGTTCCGCAGGCGGAGCTGGCGGGCGACTTCCTCGGCGGCTTCGATGTTGGTCTGGACGATCATCTTCTCGACGTCCTTCGATCCGCGGTTGCGGCCGGTGTTGACGTCGATGGCGATGAGGGCCTCGGTTTCATCGATGACGATGTAGCCGCCGCACTTGAGCCAGACCTGGCGCGAGAAGGCCTCGTCGATCTGCTTCTGCAGGTCGAGGGCCTCGAAGATCGGCTTGGTGGTCGGGAGGTGGTGGATGCGGCGCTTGGCCCGGCGTGAGATCTTGCCGGCGGTCTCGCGGACGAACTCGGTGGTTTGCTCATCGTCGCAGATCACCTGGTCGACCTCGTCGGTGAGGAAGTCGCGGGCGGTGCGCTCGATCAGGTCGGGCTCGCGGAACACGGCAACCGGCGCCGGATTCGAGTCGCGCTTCTCCTCGACCTCCTCCCACTGTTCCAGAAGCATGGCGAGGTCGCGGACGAAATGCCGCGCGCGGGTCCCGGAGGCGACCGTGCGCATGATGATGCCCATGCCTTCCGGCACCGACAGCCGCTGCATGATCTTGCGCAGGCGGGTGCGCTCCTGGGGGTCGTCGATCTTGCGCGAGATGCCGAACTGCTCGGTGTAGGGCATCAGCACCAGGTAGCGTCCGGCGAGCGAGATGTTGGTCGTGACGCGTGGTCCCTTGGTGCCGATCGGGCCCTTGGAAACCTGGATCATGATCTCGGAGCCGACCGGGTAGATGCTGGGGATGTCCTTCGAGCTGATCTTCTTCTGTTTCTTCTTCGGCCTGTTGCCCCGCTGGATTTCCTCGAGGGAGGAATCGAGTGCGGCGGGGATGGCATCCCAGAAGTGGAGGAAGGCGTTCTTCTCCATGCCGATGTCGACGAACATCGCCTTGAGGCCCTGCTCGATGTTCTTGACGCGGCCCTTGAAGATGCCGCCGACGATGTTGTCGTCGCCTTCGCGCTCGACGGTGTATTCCTCGAGGAGTCCGTCCTCGAGCAGGGCGACCCGGCGCTCGAGCGCCTCGTTGTTGATGATGATGGTGGTTCCTTCCTTGGGTGCGGGTTTGCCGATGCCAAGGATGCGTTTGATTCGTTTGATCATGATGAGTTGTCGTTGGAGGGTTCAGGGTTCTTCGACCGGGATGGCCCGTGGGACCACGGAGCCTTCCTCGTCGATTTCGGGAGTGATGACGGGTTCGGGGGTGACCGGCTCCTCGGCCGGAAGATCGACAGCCGGGCGGACGGCGACGGGTGCGGCGGCCTCGTCGCCGGTTTCGCCGACATCCGAGACATCGATGGCGGCCAGGACGTCCTCGGGGAGTTCGATTTCCTCGATCGGGTCCTTGTTTCCGCGGACGGGTGCCAGGGGGGAAAGGGGGAGCCGCATGCCCTCGTCGCGGGCAAGCAAGCCGCGCAGGATCAGGTGGACCAGCGGCCCGCAGACCTTGCCGCCCGACTTGCCGTTCTGCACCAGCACCGCGACCGCATAGCGCGGCTCGTCGTACGGCGCGAAGGCCACGGTCCAGGAGTTGTGCGAGCGCTTGCCGTCGTCGGCCGTTTGCGCGGTGCCGGTCTTGCCGGCGACCTCGACATCGGGGATCCGGGCGCGGCCCGCCGTGCCCCCGGCCTCATTGACCGCCAGCCACATGCCCTTGCGGATCTTCTCGAGGTCGGCCGGGCGCATGCCTTCCTGGATCAGGTCGACCTTCAGGGTCCGGCGGTCCTCGACGAGGATCGCGCCGTCCGGCAGCACCGCCGACTTCACGAGCCTCGGCTGGTAGTAGCGTCCGCCGTTCGCGATCGTGGAGACCATCGCGCAGAGCTGGAGGGGAGTGGCCAGCGTTCCGCCCTGGCCGATCGAAAGCTGGGCCAGCGTCGCCGGGGTGATGGTGGTGTCGCGATTGACCGCCCGCCATCCTTTCGATCCGGCGAACACTCCGCCGCTCTCGTTGGGCACGGGGATGCCGGTCGGCTGGCCGAAGCCGAGCATCGTCAACGCGGTGACCATCCGCTCCGAGCCGAGCTGGTTGCTGAGCTTGAAGAAGTAGGGGTTGCACGATCGCTGGATCGACGACGAAAGGCTCAGCGTGCCGTGACCCGAGCGGAGCCAGCATCGCGGGCGGTAGGTGCCGTAGGCGACGAAGCCGGCGCATGAGTAACTGCGACCGGCGTAGCCGTTGAGGGCCCCGGCGACCGCGGTGCCGAGCTTGAAGGTCGAGCCGGGGGCGAAGCCGGCGATGCAGCGGTCGGTGAGGGGAGAGGTCGGATTGCTGGTGTAGTCCTTCCAGACCTCGGCATCGATGCTCGGGATGAAATCGTTCGGGTCGTAGTCGGGCACCGACGCCATCGCGAGAATTTCGCCGGTCCGGGTGTCCATGACGACCCCGGCGGCGCGGCCGGCCCGGCGCAGCACGTTGGAGACGAGGAACTGGGCACGGGCATCGATGGTGAGGGTCACGTCCGCGCCGACCTGGGGAGGGCGGTAGTCGATCATCCCGGTGATGTGGCCCTTCTCGTTCTTCACCAGCTTGCGGCTGCCGGCGGGTCCGCTGAGCAGGTCGTCGAAGGTCGCCTCGATCCCCGACTTGCCCTTTTCCTCGCCGATGTAGTGATCGAAGCGGCGCTTCGCCTCCTCGGGAATGTCGCCCTTTTCCCACGGCTGGGTGTAGCCGAGGATGTGGGAGGCGAGGGCATCGTAGGGATACTCCCGCTGGGGTCGGACATCGAGATAGACGCCCGGCACCTCGACACTGTGCTCGGCGAGCCGGGCGAACTGGTCGTAGTCGAGCTGGGTGTTGTAGGAGAAGGGGACCAGTCCGCGGTGCGTGACGAAGTGCGTGCGCAAGGCCGCCGCGCTGTAGTTTCGCGCCACGCCGAGTTCGACGAGCTTGGGGATGATCCAGGTATTGACGATGCGCGCGATGTCGGTCTCGCGCTTGACCCGGGGCATTCCCGATTCGCTGCCGATGACCGAGCGCTTGGCGTCCTCCTCATGCTGGCGGACGTAGGAGCGGTGGATTTCCTCGAGATCGAAATAGACCTCGTAGTTGCGCCGGTTGCGGGCGAGTTCGACGCCGTTGCGATCGAGGATCGCGCCCCGGATGCCGGGTTCCCGCACCGTGACCTCGCGGTCGCCCGGCACCAGGGACTGGTAGTGGGTCCGGTGGGTGATCTGGAAATCGTAGAGTCGCGACAGCAGGGCGCCGAAGCCTGCCAGCACCAGAACGGTGAGGAGAATGATTCGGAGGCCGTGACGAGGTTCCATGATCAGTAGGCGGGAGTCCGGGTGCGCCGCTTCAACCCGTCGAAGCGGATCCGGTATTGGCTGCGATCCGCGAGCTGGAAGAGCAGCCAGAAGACCACCGGTGAAAGCAGCATCGTGATGCCCGATGAGAAGGCGATCCGCAGAAAGGTCCAGCGGGTGAAGGAAAAGCCGCCGCGGACGAAATTGATCAGCAGGTACTCGACCAGCAGGTAAAGGAAAACGGCGATGCCCGAAAGCAGGGCGGAAAACTGCCACTTGCCTTGCCGGAAGAGCGGCTGGATGCCCTGCATGAGGTATCCCATCACCGCATACAGCGCGATCGAGTAGCCGAAGCGCAGCGATTCGACCGGGCGCGTGTAGACCTCCGGATCCCCGGCCTGTGTGGCGAGGGCGTTCTCGGCGTCGGCAAGGAATCCGCAGAGGAACGCGAGCAGCAGCATGACCGGGGCGGACACGGTGCTGGCGGCGCAGAGGAAGACGAGGACCACCAGCATCAGCCGCGAGCCGAACAGCGGGGTGAAGGCCGGGATGAACTGCTGGAGGATGACCGCCAGCAGGACGAGGAGGATGAGCGACGCGGTATAGCGGATCACGATTCCTCCTTCTGGGGGGTGAGTACGAACACCGTTCCCAGATTCTGGAAGTCGACCGACGGGCGCACCAGCGCTTCGGACGCGAGTGGACCCGGTTCCAGCCGATCGATTTCCCCTAGCAGGAGATCGGCGGGAAACAGGCCACCACGGCCGGTCGAAAACACCCGCATGCCTTCCCGAAGTCGGGCATCGCGGGAAAGGAAACGGAGACGGAGCGTGGGGACCCCGCCGAACTGTTCCCGCTGGCCCTGGAGAATCCCGACTTCGGGACTTCCCTCGACCTTGGCGGAAACCTGACAAGCTTCATCGGTGAGGAGCAGCACCGTCGAGCGCTGATCTCCCAACCGATCGATCTTCCCGACCAGACCTTGGTCGGTGACAACCGTGTAGGCGGTGGCGATGCCGGAGGCCTCGCCGCGGTCGATCTCGACCGTTTGCCACCAGGTCGTCGGCTGACGACGCGTGACGCGTGCCGCCACGACTTCGAAACGGGTGCGTTCCTGGAAATCGAGAGCCCGCCGCAACGCGGCGTTCTCCTCCTCGACTTTTCGGAACTGCGACTCGATCAGCTTGAGCCGACCGTAGTCATCGCGCATGGCCCCGACTTCGGCTTCGAGCAACTTCGAATGCTCGACCTCGTCGAGGAATGCGCGCGCCCGGGCCTCGAGTGAGGACCCGACCGTGAGGAAGGGCGAAATCGCCCGGTAGTAGGTCGCCTGAATCTCCCGCACGCTCCGCTCGCTGCGCGTCAGCGCCCAGGTCAACCCCGCAAGGAAAACCAGGAGTGCCAGCAGGTTGAGCGGCTTCATCAGAGCTCCCTCAAATTACTTCGATCCGCCGGTGAGCTGCTTGAGGACATCGAGTTCCTGGAGCATCTTGCCGGTGCCTTCGGCCACCGCACTCAGCGGGTCCTCGGCGACGTGGACGGGAAGTCCCGTTTCCTCGTGCAGCAGACGATCGAGCCCGCGAAGCAGGGCCCCGCCGCCGGCCAGGACGATGCCGCGGTCGACCAGGTCGGCCGCAAGCTCCGGGGGACAGCGTTCCAGGGTCGTGCGGACGGCATCGACGATGGTCGAAAGCGGATCCGCCATGGCCTCGCGGATTTCCTGCGAAGTGATGGTCACCGTTTTCGGCAGACCCGCCACCAGGTCGCGGCCCTTCACGTCCATGGTGATCTCCTTCGGGATGGGCGCCGCCGATCCGAGGCGGATCTTGATGTCCTCGGCCGTGCGTTCGCCGATCATCAGGTTGTAGGCCCGCTTCATGTAGGAGACGATGGCCTCGTCGAGCTCGTCGCCGGCGGTCCGGACCGAGCGGGCATAGACGATCCCTCCCAGCGAGATGAGCGCCACCTCGGTGGTGCCGCCGCCGATGTCGACGATCATGTTGCCCGAGGCGTCCATCACCGGGAGGCCGACGCCGATCGCGGCGGCCATGGGTTCCTCGACGATGTGCACCTCGCGGGCACCCGCCTGCTCGGCGGACTCCGAAACGGCCCGCCGCTCGACCTCGGTGATGCCCGAGGGCACCGCGATGACGACCACGGGATTGTTGCGGCGGTTGTTGTTGGCCTTGCGGATGAAGTGCCGAAGCATCGCCTCGGTCACCTGGAAGTCGGCGATCACGCCGTCCTTGAGCGGGCGGATCGCGATGATGTTGCCGGGAGTCCGGCCGAGCATGCGCTTGGCGTCATCACCCACGGCGAGGACCTCGTTGGTGCCGGCCTTGACGGCCACCACCGAGGGCTCGCGCAGAACGATGCCCTGGTCCTTGACGTTGACCAGGGTGTTGGCGGTGCCGAGATCGATCCCGATGTCGTTGGAAAACCAGTTTCCGAAAAATTTGGAGAACATTCGTTTGATAAGCGTCGCCCCGCCGCCGGAACGCGGTCGGAACATGAAAAAACCCTCCTCGGGACATCCCCGGGAGGCCCGGAAATATGCGGAGTCCGGCAATCAACGGTCAAGCGGGAATCCCCATTCCCGCATGGTTTTCAGCGGGTTTCGTCTGGAAGCCTCGGTCGACCTGCAAGGCACCGACAGACGGGTGGGATGGACCGATTCAGCGGGTTTCAGCCCGCTTCCGCCACTTCGACCGGTCGCCCATGCCGCTCGAGGAACTCTTCCGCCATCGCCATGTAGGCGCGGGCGCCGGTTCCCTCGGGGTCGTGCTCGAAGATGGTCCGCGAGTGGCTGGGGGCCTCGCCGATGCGGATCGTCCTCGGAATCACCGACTTGTAGAGCTGCTCAGGGAAGTAGTTTCCGACCTCCTCGACGACCTGGCGGGCGAGATTGGTCCGGCCGTCGAACATGGTCATGACGATGCCCTCGAGGAGGATGTCCGGATTCGCCCCGCTTTCCCGGATCTGGTCGATCACGTGGACGATCTTGGCCAGCCCCTCGAGGCCGTACCACTCGCACTGGAGCGGGATCAGGATCTCGTCGGCCGCCGCCAGGGCGGAGGTCATGAGCACGCCGAGCGAGGGTGGCGTGTCGAGGATGCAGAACTCAAACAGGTCGTTGGGCTTGAGTCCCTGCAGGTGCTGCCGGAGCCGGACCAGGTGGTCGTCGCTGCGGGCGAGCTCGATCTCGACACCCGCGAGATCCATGTGGGCCGGGATCACGGAAAGTCGCTCGCGGCCGGAGTCGCGGATCTTGTCCCGCACATCGGCCTCCCCGAGCAGGGCGGGGTACACCGAGTCGTCGCCATCGACCTCCAGCCCGAGGCCGCTGGTGGTATTCGCCTGCGGATCGAGATCGACGAGCAGCACCCGCTGACCGAGCAGGGCGAGGGCTGCGGAGAGGTTGAGCGCGGTGGTCGTCTTGCCGACACCTCCTTTTTGATTTCCAATCGCGATGACTTTCATCTGGCTCAACCGCCCGGTGCGGGTGAGGAGTCTCCCGGTCTGGGATCGAAGTGGCAAAACAAAAAGGGATGGAATGGAGCGAAGCATGGGTGCGGCAGCAGGCCGGATGGCAGGCCTTCAAGCGCGGGAAGGAGTTGGCCGCCGCGGGCGCGGCGGGCTCGTTCCGTCGGCGCGGAGCCATCGCGAGTGGAGTTTTCAAGCGCGGCAAGAGTCGGCTCCGGTGCGTGGTGAAGGAGCAGGACGGCCACCTGACGGTCGAATGCGGGTGCCCCGCCAACCGATCGACGGGTGAAATCTGCGAGCACGGCGTGGCGTTGGCGCTGACGACCCCGGGTGAACGATCGGAAGCGGCAATGGTGGAAGAGGCGCCCGTCGTTCCGGAGGCAAGCGTCCCGACCGCAGCCTGGCGCATCCGTCTGCCGGAACGTTGCGCCGAAATGCTCGTGGCGGGACGGCTGCAACTGCGGGTTGAACCGGTCGATGAACCGGTCACCCCGGCCGACGGGCGACTCGGCCAATTCCTGGTGCGGCACGGGGCGGGGCAGGGGGGGATCGTATCGGTTTCGCAGGAGACGATGGTGGAAGCGCTTCGCGCACTCGGCGGACATCCGAGAGTCCAGACCGAGGGCGGCCGTCAGGTCGGGTTCGCGGTCGACACCCTGGAGCCGCTGGTCTTGTCCGACAGCGAAGCCAGCGACGGCGCCATCCAGATCGAAATCGATGCCCCGGCACCGAGGATCTTTGCCCTCGGCGATGACACCGGCGGGGTGGTGGCTCGCGGCGATTTCATTCAGATCGGACGCCTGCCGGTGGAAACTCCGTCGCCCGCGTGGCGGCAGCAGGTCGGGCGCTTGTGCGATGCGTGCCGACTCGAATTGCCGGAGCGGGAGTTCCTCGACGAAATCGAGGCGTGGCTGGACGTGTTCTCCCGCCCGATGGCCGGGTGGCTGGGGAAGCTCCACTTCGAAGAGGCGGTTCCGCAGCACCGGATCACGATCGAAGGCTCGCTCAACGCCCTCGAAGCGACGCTTGAACTCCGCTACGGTGAAGATCCCTTCCAAGCGGACCCCGAACTGGCCTCCGCCGGCTTGCCGCGGATCAACGGGAGTCACCTGCTGGTTCGGTCGCGCCGCCGGGAAGGGGACCCCGCCAGCAGACTGGAGCAGGCCCGCTGGACGAGGGAGGACGCGGGGCGATTTCACCTGCGGGACCCCGAGGGCGTCCCGCTGTGGCTGGCCGACGGGCTTCCGGAGCTCAAAAAATCGGCCGAGGTGGTCATTGGGGAACGTCTCGGGAGGGTCCTGGAGAGGCTCCATGTGGTGACTCCTCAGCTCGACCTCGTGAGTGCCGAAAGTCTCGCCTGCGAGCTCTCGTTCCAGACCCAGCACGGTCGGTCGCTGGATCCCGCGAAGGTCCGGGCGATTCTCCGCAAGGGACAGCGCACCATGAAGACGCGGGACGGCGCCGTGGTGGTCGTCCGGGCGGAACTCTCCGAGATCGTCGAACCCTTGCTCGCCGATCTGGGTTTGGTGAGCGTGGAACAGCGTTTCACGCTCACCAAGGCGCAGCGGTTCCTTATTTCAAAGATCCAGGAAGAAAAGACGGAAGTCCCTGATCGGAAGTCATTAAAAGATACTCTTAAGACCCTCAAAGGCACCGGCTTCCGGGGTCAGCTGCGGGGCTACCAGGAAGAGGGTTTCAGGTGGCTGGTCGAGCGGGTGACCGAGCTTTCCGGGGCTCTTCTCGGGGACGAAATGGGGCTCGGGAAAACCATTCAGACAATTGCGCTGCTGTGCGCCTTGAAGGCGCGCCGCGACCGCTTCCGGGCCCTGGTGCTGATGCCGACCTCGCTGATCGGCAACTGGGAGGCCGAGTTGGAGCGTTTCGCACCGGGACTCAAGGTTCACCGGCACATGGGTGCCGGGCGGGATGACCGGCGCGATGAGGCGGGGTCGGCGGACGTGCTCCTCACCAGTTACGGGACCTTTCAGCGGGACCGGGCATTTCACCTCGCCAATCACTACGATCTGGCGGTGTGCGACGAGGCGAGCCTGCTGCGCAATCCCGACAGCCAGCTCTCGCGGGCGGTGGCGAAGCTGCAGGCCGACCGGCGATTGGCCCTGAGCGGCACACCGGTCGAGAACCGCCTCGAGGATCTGTGGTCGATCTTCCGCTTCGTCGCCCCGGGCTACCTCGGCGCGCGCAAGGACTTCACCCAGCGCTACGACGGCGAGGATGCCGGTCCGTCGAGCCGCCGACGTCTGGGACTGCGGATTTCGCCATTCTACCTTCGGCGAACGAAGGAGCGGGTTGCTCCGGAATTGCCCGAGAAACTGGTGGTGGATGAGTGGCTGGAGCTGAGTGAGCCCGCCAGACGCCTGTATCAGGAAGTGGCCACCGGGGCTCTGGAGGAACTGGAAACCATCGACTCGGAGGCGGCTGCGAGGATGCATTTGCTGACCGCGCTCCTGCGGCTGCGCCAGATCTGTCTGTCACCGGCGCTCGTTTCGGAGGAGGAACCGCTCGAATCGGTCAAGACCGAGTGGCTCGGGCGACTCCTTGAGGAGCGGCATGCCGCGGGCGCCAAAACGCTGGTATTCAGTCAGTTTGCCGGATTTCTCAGGCGTCTCGAAGAGGATGGGGGGCTTCCGGCGGACCGGATCCTGCGACTCGACGGCTCGACGCGGAACCGGACTGAGCTGGTGGAGGCGTTCCAGAGCGGCCCGGGATCGGCGGTCTTTCTGATCAGCCTCAAAGCCGGCGGCTACGGGCTGAACCTGACGGCCGCCGACACGGTCGTGCATCTCGACCCGTGGTGGAATCCGGCAGTCGAGAACCAGGCCACCGACCGGGCGCACCGCATCGGACAGTCGAAACCCGTCAGCGTTTACCGACTCCTGGCAAGGGACAGCGTGGAAGAGCGCGTGCTGAAAATTCAACTGCAGAAGCGGAAGGCCATGGACGTCGCGAGTGGCCGAGCTGAACCGGAACCCGGCGAGCAATGGCTGAACGGCGATTTGGAGAGCCTGATTCGCTGAGATCCAGCCGAAGGGTTGAGCAGGCGATGACTAATCCCTGTTCTAAACTCCGCATTACATACATTGTTACAAGTAGTAAATTGGGGTTCCGTGGAGTCTCGATTGCGGTCTGAAGTCCTCAGCGCACCAGTTTGGCCGCGATTTCGGGACTCAGGATGAAATGGCCGGAGTCGAAGCCCTTGGCGGGCTCGCCTTCCTGGACCTCGTATTCGTAGGCGATGATGGGTTTGGTTCCGGGGATCTCGGACATCAGGTAAACCCGCACGGCCATCGCCTCCTTGCCGGTGCCGCCGCGAATCGGCTTGGCGGTGAAGGTCACCTCGTTGCGCCCGTCCTTGGCACCGCCCATGACGAGCTCGGCTTCCTTGTCGTCGGAGAACTTGTGACGGCTCACCCGGTTGATCTGCACCTGGACTTCGCGGCCCGGGCAAAAGACGTAGACCTTGGCGATGTACTTCGCCGGCGGCACCCTGGGCGGCGTCGGCGGAACGATCCCGGTGGCCTGGCACTCCGGCGTCTCCTTGAAGTAGTCGAGCTTGCCCGCGGCGAGTTCCTTGCGCACCTCCGGCAAGGCGGCGAGATTCACGAATTCGGCCCGGTCGTAGTTCCAGCGTCCCTGATTCGCGACGAATGAGAGGACCAGAAGATTCTGCGTCGGATCACCGCCCACGCCGAAGTCGATCGCGCCGAAATACGCGGCCTTGGCCGTCGAGCCCTTCTGCGAAACATGGAGGCACGTGAGGTTTTGCAGGGATGGCGGCGGAGCCGGAAGGTCGAACACGGCGGCGGGAAACGGGCGTTTCTCCGAGACGAGCCGGTTGTGGACCTCGGCCTGGCGGTGCGGTGCCGTCAGGCGCTGCCACTGGGCCGTGTTCTTGTTGATGATCGCGCTACGCCACGCCTCGTAGGTCGAGGTTAGCGACGGCGCCAGATCGGAGGCCGAAGCGCTGGCCAGTGAGCCCAACAGAAGTCCTGAGAAAACGAAAACGCGAATCATTGACGAAACGATTGGACAAGGGGCGTTCGGAAACAACAATCGATTTCCGTCAAATGCTCCCCCAGTCCCGCACCGCCCCCCTCGGCCAGTCGCGTCAGCGCGAGATGATGAAGGCTGCCACCACGCTGGCCTACTTCCAGACACCCGAAGGTCCGCTCCACGCGCACTTCTTCGTGCCGCATGATTTTCATTCCGGCGAGCGCCGGCCGACGGTGATCTTCTTTCATGGCGGCTTCTGGGACAACCTGATGCCGACGCAATTCGTGCCCCAGTGCCTGCACTTCGCAACGCGCGGTGCGATCGCCATCAGCGTCGAAACCCGGGTCCAGTCGGTCCATGGAACCGGACCCTTGGAGGCTCTGGAGGATGTGCGGACGCTGCTGGCCTGGCTGGACGAACACGCCGCGAATTTCGGAATCGACACCGACCGGGTCGTGCTCGTCGGGACCTCGGGGGGTGCCTGGCTTGCGCTGCAGCAGGCGCTGCCGAAAAAGGACCTGCCGCCGATCACGCCACGGGCCCTGGCGCTGTTCAGCCCCCTGCTCGACACCACCCCGAAATCGATCGCGGCAAGGTTCCCCGATGCGGCGAGCGCCCGCAAACTCTGTCCGCTGCGCCAGGCCCGCCGCAAACTCCCCCCGATCCTGATCTGCCACGGAAAGAGCGACCGGGTCACTCCGTTCAAGGATGCGAGGCGTTTCGTCAAGGCTCTGCGCTGGCGCCGGAATTCTGTGGAACTCCTTGATTTTGAAAAGGCGGAGCATTCGTTCTTCAACTTCAACGTCTCGGATCTGCACTACGAGCTGACGCTGAAGGCGGTCGATCGATTCCTGGTCGGACAGGGTCTGCTCGAGGTCGATGAACTGGCGGATTGAGTGGGTGCCCGCCGCTCCGTTTTCCCGCTTGGCAGTCCCCGGCCGGGTTTCGTTTAGTTCCGCCGTCGCGGGGCAGGAACGACTTGCCTGAAGGCTGGCGCGCTCGATGCTGCAACAGGCCTCCCGCGCCCGACTTCCCACGACGATGAACCGACCCTACCACCCGACCACCCCTCTCGTTCCCGGCAGCCTCCACTCCCTCGCCAACGAGCGCGACAACTGTGGCATGGGGGCGATCGCCCAGATCCACGGGAAGCGGAGCTACCAGATCCTCGACTACGCGCTGACCTCGGTCTGCAACATGACCCACCGCGGAGCGGTCGATGCCGACATGAAGACCGGCGACGGTTCCGGCGTGTTGTCGCAGATCCCCTATCCGATCTTCCGCCGGGCGGCGGAAGAACTGGGAGGCTCGCTGGAGTCCGACGACGAGCTGGCGGTTGGCGTGTTCTTCCTCCCGGAAACCGATGCCGGCGCCTGCAAGCAGATCAAGGAGTTCGCGGTCTCGACCGTGAAGGCCCGCGGGATCGAAGTCATCGGCTGGCGCGCCGTGCCGCTTGATCCCGACGCGCTCGGGCAACTCGCGCGGCGCACCCAGCCGGTCATCGAGCAGTTGCTGATGAAGCGTCCGGGCGGTTGGGATGGCGACCACTTCGAACGCCAGCTCTTCCTCTGTCGGCGCAGGATCGAGATCGAGATGCGCGAGGTCGACGGGTTTTACATCCCGTCGTTTTCGGGCCGACTCATTTCCTACAAGGGCCTCGCCATGCCGGCTGCGCTCCGGGCGTTCTACAAGGACCTGCAGGACTCCGATTTCGAAACGGCGATCACGCTCTACCACCAGCGATTCTCGACCAACACCTTCCCGGCCTGGCCGCTCGGCCAGCCCTTCCGGATGCTCTGCCACAACGGCGAGATCAACACCGTCGAAGGCAACCGCAACTGGATCGCCAGCCGCGAGGATTACTTCGAGTCCGAAGTCTGGGGCGACGACGTCGAGCTGCTGCGCGACCTGGTTTCGGACAGTGAGTCCGACTCCGCCTCGCTCGACCACGCGCTCGAGGTGCTGGTCCTCTCCGGCCGCTCGCTCGAGCATGCGATGTGCATGCTGGTGCCGCCCGCCTTTACCCACGACGAGGAGATTTCCGAGGACCTCAAGAGCTTCTTCCACTTCATCCGTTCCTTCTCGGAGCCCTGGGACGGGCCCGCCGGACTCGTCTACACCGACGGCATCAAGCTCTGCGCCTCGCTCGACCGCAACGGCCTGCGCCCGTCGCGCTACAAGCTCACCGAGGATGGTCTGCTCTACATCGGCTCCGAGGCGGGAGCCGTGACGCTCGACGACTCCAAGGTGATCAGCAAGGGCCGCCTCGGTCCCGGCCAGATGCTTTCGGTGGACACCTCCACCGGCAGCTTCCGAACCGATCGCGACGTCAAGGAGGCGCTCGCTACCCAGAAGCCCTACAGCCGCTGGGTGGACCAGAACCGCCTCGACCTCCGGCACTTCGTCTCCCCCGAGCCGCACGCGCCGGTCGAGGATTTCGATCCGCTCGATCTTTCGCGCCAGCAGGTCTCCCACGGCATCTCGCTGGAGGAGCTGGACATGGTGTTTCCGCCGATGATCAAGAACGCCCAGGAGGCGGTGTTCTCGATGGGCGACGACATCCCCCTCGCCTTTCTTTCGACCTATCCGCGACTGCTCTTCACCTACTTCAAGCAGCGCTTTGCGCAGGTCACGAACCCGCCGATCGATCCGATCCGCGAGTGGGCGGTGATGAGCCTCCAGGCCGGGCTCGGCCCCGAGCGCAACTGGCTGGGCGAAACGCCCGAGCACGCACGCATCGTGCAGCTCGATTCGGCGATCCTCTTCGAGCACCAGCTCGGGCGCATCCAGCAACTCGATGACGAGGGTTTCACTTCCGCCGCCCTCGACACGACCTGGCCGGCAGCGAGCGGCGAGGAAGGCATGAAGAAGCGCCTCGACGAACTCTGCGACGAGGCGGTCGCGGCCGTGGATCGCGGCGTTTCGATCGTGGTCCTTTCCGATCGGGCGACCGGTCCCGACCGGGTGCCGATCCCGTCGATGCTTGCCACGGGCACCGTGCATCACCACCTCATCCGGGCCCGCAAGCGCCTGCAGTGTTCGCTGGTCGTGGAAACCGGTGAGGTGCGCGACACCCACCAGGTTGCCTGCATCTTCGCGGTCGGCGCCACCGCCGTCTGCCCCTACCTCGGCTTTGCGACGGTGCGGCAACTGGTGGCCGCGGACGAGGGCAAGAACGCGCTCGGCGAGGGCATGACCGCCAGCAAGGCGATGGCCCAGTACCGCAAGGCGCTGGAGAAAGGCCTGCTCAAGATCATGTCAAAGATGGGAATCTCGGTCCTGAACTCCTACCAGGGAGCCCAGATTCTCGAGGCCATCGGCATCGGCAACGAGGTCATCGACTTCTCCTTTGCGGGCATGCAGTCGAAGATCGGAGGGGTCGGCTTCCGCGAGATTGCCAGCGAATCGCTGATCCGTCATCGCGCCGCCTTCGAGGTGGAAGTGCCAGTCGGCGAGACCCTCGACCTCGGCGATCCCGGTTACAACCGCTTCCGCAAGAGCGGTGAGCGCCACGCGCTGACCACCGAGGTGATCAAGAACTTCCACACCTATGTGAAGGGTGGGAAAAAGGAGGATTACGAGGGCTACGTGAAGGCTTCCCTCGAGATCAACCCGATGGCGATCAAGGATCTGTTGGAGTTCGTTCCATCTGAAAGCGGCCCGGTGCCGCTCGACGAAGTCGAGCCGATCGAGGCGATCCGGACTCGGTTCACCACGGCGGCGATGTCCCTGGGCGCGCTTTCACCCGAGGCCCACGAAACGCTCGCGATCGCAATGAACCGCATCGGCGCGAAGTCGGACTCCGGTGAGGGTGGCGAGGACCCGAAGCGCTACTCGGAGTATCCCAACGGCGACTTCGCCCGATCCTACATCAAGCAGGTCGCCTCCGGCCGCTTCGGCGTTTCCGCCTACTACCTGGTCAACGCCGACGAGATCGAGATCAAGATGGCGCAGGGTGCCAAGCCCGGTGAGGGCGGCCAGCTTCCGGGTCACAAGGTCAACGGACTCATCGCCCGCCTGCGCAACACGCAGCCCGGCGTCCAGCTGATCTCCCCCCCACCCCACCACGACATCTACAGCATCGAGGACCTCGCCCAGCTCATCCACGACCTGAAGGAAGTCAACCCGCAGGCCCGCGTGACGGTGAAGCTGGTGGCCGAGACCGGTGTCGGCACCGTGGCCGCCGGTGTGGCGAAGGCCTCGGCCGACAACATCCTGATCTCCGGTCACGACGGCGGCACGGCAGCCTCCCCGCTTTCCTCGACCAAACATGCGGGATCGCCCTGGGAACTCGGTCTTTCCGAGGCCCAGCAGACGCTGCTGATCAACAACCTGCGGAATCGCGTGACGCTGCGCACCGATGGCGGTCTGCGCACCGGCCGCGACATCGTGATCGCCGCCATCCTCGGAGCCGAGCAGTACAACTTCGGAACGATCGCGATGATCGCCATGGGCTGCGTCTACGTCCGCAAGTGCCACCTCAACAATTGCCCGGTCGGCGTCGCCACGACCGATCCGAAGTGGCGCTCCAAGTTCAAGGGGACGCCGGAAATGGTCATCAATTTCCTCAACGGAGTCGCCGAGGAGGCTCGTGAGATCATGGCGGAACTCGGAGTCCGCTCGCTCGACGAGCTCATCGGCCGTCCCGAGTTCCTCCGTCAGCGCGAGGTGCCGGATCACCCGAAGGCCAACACGGTCGACCTCTCGCCGATTCTCAAGGACGTGGTGCCCGAGCTGGTCGAGACCTTCGGTTCCGACGTCGCGGAGGTGACGCGGATCCGCACCGCCGAGCGGAACGACGGCATCCAGAAGCCGGCGCTCGACCTGCAGATCCTCGCGGACCTCAAGAAGGCGCTCGACGTCGAGCCCGACGCCCGGCCATCCGAGACCGAATACGGCCCCGGTGCCGTCGATGAAAAGGTCGCGGAAGCGATCCGCCTCCTTCCCGACCGAGCGGCGGTCGAGCTGGAGTACGACATCGTCAACACCGACCGCAACATCGGCACCCGGCTGTCCGGCCGGATCGCCGAGATCCACGGCAACACGGGATTCAACGGCCACACGGCGGTCTGCCTCAAGCTCAACGGCTCCGCCGGCCAGTCCCTCGGCTGCTTCCTGGTCTCGGGGGTGAGCATCGAACTCGTCGGCGAGGCCAATGACTACGTCGGCAAGGGCATGGCGGCGGGCGAGATCGTCGTCCGTCCTCCGGCCGCCGCGAAGTTCGAGTTCCACAAGAACGCGATCGCCGGAAACACCTGCCTCTACGGGGCCACCGGGGGGCAGCTTTTCCTCAACGGCCGCGCCGGCGAGCGCTTCTGCGTGCGCAACTCGGGCGCCACCGCGGTGGTCGAAGGCGTGGGCGACCACGGCTGCGAATACATGACCAACGGCACCGTCGCCATCCTCGGCAAGACCGGGAAAAACTTCGGTGCCGGCATGTCGGGTGGCACGGCCTACGTTTACGACGTCGACGGGCGCTTCTACTCGCGGGTCAATCCCGAGATGGTCGTCGCCCTGCCGATCAAGCGGCAGGTGGACATCGACGAACTGCAGCAGCTCATCGAGCTTCACGTAAGGAAAACCGGCAGTCCGCACGGCAAGGCGCTCCTCGACGACTGGTCGGAAAGCGTTCGCAAGTTCGTCCGCGTCATCCCCCGCGAACGCGCCGAACTCGAGGCCGCCGAGGAGGAACACGAGGCCGCCACCCAGGCGAAGCGCTGAACCTGACCGCTGCCGCTGCAACTTCTCACTTGGCACACCGCCCGGCGCTCCCTATTCCCCGCCGCAACATGCCGAGCACTCCTGTCATCAATCTCCGCCGCGGACACGCCGTCCGCCACAACGGCGACGTCTGCGTCGTGATCGCCCACGAACTCAAGACGCCTCCCCGGATGGCGTCCTACGTCCAGATGTCGGTGCGCAGCGTCGCCACCAAGAAGGTCTCGAACCTGCGCCTGACCTCGAACGACTCGATGGAGTCGGTGATGCTCGAGCGCATTCCCCACGAATATTCCTACAAGGACTCGGCGGGTCACCACTTCCTGCACACCGAGACCTACGACGACGTGATCGTCCCGCAGGAGATCATCGACGAGGTGAAGGATTTCCTCCTCGAAGGCCAGGCCTACAGCCTGCTGTTTGCCGACGGGGTGGTCGCCGACATCGAACTTCCCCAGTCGATGGAAATGACCGTCACCGAGGCCCCCGAGGGGGTGAAGGGCGATTCGGCCAACAACAGCAACAAGACCATCACCATGGAAACGGGACTGGTCGTGCAGGCACCGCTTTTCATCAACCCCGGGGATCGCCTTCTCATCAAGACCGAAGACGGCTCCTACATGGGGCGCGCCTGACGCCCGCTTTCCCCGTTTTCCGGCCGATCCGCGGGCGATTCTCCGACTTTGTGAAATTTTTCACAAAGGGCGCTTGCCGCTGGTCGGAGCGGTTTTCATATTCTCGCGCGCGTTGGACTTTTCCCGCCGAATTTCCGCCTCATGAGTGCTGAAGCCTCCACCTCCGAAGCCAAGCTTCCCAAGGATCTTGCCGCCGAGAAGGGCCTTGTGAACGTGCAGATCGACGGCGTCTGGCGACAGGTCCCGAAGGGGACCCGCATGATCGAGGCCTGCCGGATGTTCGGCACGATCGTCCCCCACTACTGCTATCATCCGAAGCTCTCCTCGCCGGGCAACTGCCGGATGTGCCTGGTCCAGATGGGCATGCCGCCCCGCCCGGCGCCGGGCCAGGATCCCACCTACGACGACGACGGTTTTCAGCCGATCGGCTGGATGCCGCGCCCGATCATCGCCTGCGCCAACACGGTGGCCGAAAACATGGGCATCCGGACCGGCGGCGAGCTCGTCGAGAGCGTTCGCGAGGGCGTGATGGAGTTTCTCCTCATCAACCACCCGCTCGATTGCCCGATCTGCGATCAGGCCGGGGAATGCCGGCTTCAGGAACTCTCGGTCGGCTACGGACGCGGAGAGTCGCGCTTCGTCGACATGAAGGTCAAGAAGCCGAAGAACGTCGATATCGGCCCGCGCATCCGGCTCGATGACGAGCGCTGCATCATGTGCAGCCGGTGCATCCGCTTCATGGATGAAGTGGCCGGCGATCCGGTGCTCGGCTTCACCCAGCGTGGCACCCACACCACGCTCACCGTGCATCCGGGGCGCCGGCTCGACTCGAACTACTCTCTGAACACGGTCGACATTTGCCCGGTGGGCGCCCTGACCAGCAACGACTTCCGCTTCCAGATGCGGGTGTGGTTCCTCAAGGAAACCCCGAGCATCGATGTCAACTGCGGCACCGGCACCAACATCACCATCTGGACCCGGGGCGAGACGGTTTACCGGATCACCCCGCGCCAGAACGACGAGGTGAACTCCTGCTGGATGCCGGATTCGCACCGGCTGAACTTCCACTACATCGACAGCGAGGAGCGACTCACCGAACCGCTGGTCAAGGAGGACGGCCGCCATCGCGAGGCGGACTGGCCGGACGCGATCCGGCGCACCGTCGAGGGTTTGAGGACCGGCGACCCCTCTGAACTCGCGATCATCGCCTCCGCCCGGATGACCAATGAGGAGCTGTTTCTCACCAAAGCGCTGACTGAATCGCTCGGCACCGAGCATCTCACGGTGGTCCCGCGCCTCGGCGAGCCCGACGGCATCCTGATCAGTGCCGACCGCAATCCCAACACGCAGGGCGTGAAGGTCGTCTGGCGGCGCGAGGATCCCGGATTCCGCCTGGGCGGGATCCGCGACATGGTTCGCGAGGGCAGGATCAAGCGCCTGCTGGTCCTCGGCGAGGAGCTGACCGCCGAAGCGGGCTTCACCGCCGAAGACCTCTTGAAGCTCGACTTCCTCGCCTCCTCCCTGCTTCTCGCCGGACCCACGGCCGAGGCCAGCGACGTGGTCCTGCCCGGTGCCGCCTTCGCCGAGAAGCGAGGGTCGATGATCAACGTCACCGGGCGCCTCCAACGCCTGAATCGCGCCGTCGAGCCCCACGGCCGGGCCCGCGACGACTGGGAGATCCTGCGCGACCTCATCGCCCTCGTCGACGACCTGCCGTCCACCAGCCCCGACTACCCGCACCTGATCGAGGACGTGTTCCGGGACATGGCCGCCGCCATCCCCGAATTCAAGGGCCTGAACCTGTCGAAAATCGGGGATCTCGGCCTGCCGGTGACCGAGACCGACGTCACCATCCCGCTCCTCGAAGACGAACGCGCCCGCAAGGCCGCCGGGGAGATCGTTGGTTAATCGCTAGCTGCTACTTTGTTCATGGTTACCGAATTCACAGCCCGAGTCGCGAGCGGTCAGGACAACCGCCTTGAGGGTCTCAGGTCCCGTCAGGCTGCCTCGAAGCCCCATCACGGATAACTGGCAACGATTCACTTGGTATCCATGGAACTCCTCATCGATCTCGCCATCATCCTCGCCAAGGTCATCGGTCTGACCTTCATGGTGGTGCTGCCGCTCGTGCCGCTGTCGGTTTACTTCGAGCGTCGGTTTTCGGCGATCATCCAGGACCGGGTCGGACCGAACCGGGTCGGCATTCCGCTGACGCTGTTTGGCGCCAAGAAGGACTTCCACCTGTTCGGGCTCGTTCAACCCATGGCCGACGGGCTCAAGTTGTTCCTGAAGGAGGACTTCACCCCGAACTACGTCCGCAAGTCCTTTTACTGGCTGGCGCCGGCCCTGACCGTCATTCCGGCCCTCGTCACGGTCTGTGTCGTTCCCTTCGGTTCTCCGATCACGGTCAATGGCGAGGAGATCAAGCTGGTCATCGCCGATCTCGACGTCGGCCCGCTGTTCGTCTTCGCGGTGTCGTCGCTCACGGTTTACGGCATCACCCTCGCCGGGTGGGCGTCGAATTCCAAATACCCCTTCATCGGCGGTGTCCGCTCCACCGCGCAGATGATCTCCTACGAGATCGCGCTCGGTCTCTCGATCATTCCCCTGCTCCTCTACTATGGGGAGCTCAACCTTTCCAAGATCGTCCAGTTCCAGGCCGACCACGGCTGGCTGCTGCTGCCCTTGTGGGGGCACGCCGAGGGACCTCCGCTCGCTGAAAAGCTGCTTTTCCTGGTTCCGGCCCTCATCGCCTTCGTCATCTTCACCACCTCGATCTTCGCCGAGACCAACCGCATGCCCTTCGACCTTCCGGAGTGCGAGACCGAGCTCGTGGGCGGCTACCACACCGAGTATTCCTCGATGAAGTTCGCGATGTTCTTCATGGGCGAGTATGCGGCGATGGTCATCGGATCGGCGCTGGTCGTCACGCTGTTCCTCGGCGGTTGGTCGCTGGGCTTCGGGCTCGATGACTCGATTTCCGCCCTTCCCTTCGGCGGCCTGATCCACATGGGCGTCTTCATGGCCAAACTGATCGCCTTCATCCTGTTCTTCATCCTCGTCCGCTGGACCGTCCCCCGCTTCCGTTACGACCAGTTGATGCGGCTCGGCTGGGTCATCTTTTTCGAGGCGGCACTCATCAATGTGTTCCTCGCCGCCTTCGTCATCGCCGCGCCGGACCTCGGCTGGATCAGCACGATCGTCGGTCTGGTTCTCCTCGGCATCGTCACCGGCGGGCTGATCTGGGTTCTCAAGACCAGCGAACCCGAATCCTCACCCAACAGCGGCCTGCTCGGCCAAAGCTGACCGAATCTCCATGGCAGTCGTCAAAATCAAACGTCCCGATCTCCGCACCGGCGAGAAGCTCTACCTCGGCGCCCTTTTCAAGGGCTTCCTGGTGACGCTCAAGCACGCCATCGACTCGTTGCGGGGCAAGACCCGCGGGGCGAAAGCCATGGGCTCATCGGGACTCGGGGCCACCATGCAGTTTCCCGAGCAGCGTTGGGATGACTCCATGCCCGATTACTATCGCGGGGCACCGGCCTTGGTGACCGACGAGCAGGACCGCGAGCGCTGCGTTTCCTGCCAGCTCTGCGAGTTCATCTGCCCGCCCAAGGCCATCAGGATCGTGCCGGGTGAGATTCCCTCCGACGATCCCTGGGCGAAGGTCGAGAAGCGCCCGAAGGAATTCGAGATCGACATGATCCGCTGCATCTACTGCGGGATGTGTGAGGAGGTCTGCCCGGAGCAGGCCATCTACCTGAGAAAGGACTACCTCATCAGCGGGTCGAGCCGGGAGGAAATGGTCCACGACAAGAAGAAGCTCTACGAGATCGGCGGCAAGCGCGTCGGCCTCGTCAACAAGTGGAATGAGTTGAAGTAACTGCCATGCCCCTCCCCCTCTTCTGGTTCTTCGCGGTCCTGATGCTGGCCGGCGGCCTGGCGGTCGTCATCCTGCGCAATCCCGTGGCCGCCGCGCTCGCAATGGTGACTTCCTTTGTCGGCCTCGCCGGGCTGTTCATCGGATTGAATGCCTACCTCGTCGGCATCATCCAGATCCTGGTTTACGCCGGCGCCATCATGGTGCTGTTCATCTTCATCATCATGCTCCTCGATCTGGAGACCGAGGAAAGGCGCGCGCCCAAGGCAGTGCCGATCGTGGGAGGGCTGGGCATCGTGCTGGCCTTCACCATCCAGTTGATCGGCGTGCTCGGCAATACACCCTCATCGGAACCGCCGCCGCTCGATCTCGAGGCCGGAGCCGCCCACTACGCCGAGATCAGCCCGGGCATCAGCAAGAAGCTTGAGGCGGCCCACGAGGCCGGCGAAGAGCGCATCCCGGACGTCAACCTGGTGGGCCAGCTCATGTTCACCCAGTACAACCTCCCCCTGCAGATCATCGGCGTGCTGCTCCTCGTCGCCACGGTCGGGGTCGTGGTCCTGTCCAAGCGTCAACCCACCTGAACCGATGGCCGGCCTTCATTCCTACCTGCTCGTCTCCGGTCTGCTGTTTGTGATCGGTCTGTCCGGTGTCGTGCTCCGGCGCAACATCATCGTGATGTTCATGTGCCTCGAGCTGATGCTCAGTGCGGCCAACCTGACTCTCATTGCCTTTTCCCGCTTCAACCTGGTGGATGGGTTGCCCGACTACCACGGCCAGATGCTCGTCTTCTTCGTGATCACCGTGGCCGCCGCCGAGGTGGCGGTGGGCCTCGCCATCATCGTCGCGCTCTACCGCTCGCGGCAGACGATCCAAACCGACGACCTCAACAGCATGCGGGGTTGAGGCAAGTTGCTGAAACCGCAGATTACACAGATTGATGGATTTCCATTCATGAACCCAAACCCGACAAACGCGCCTCACGTTGACCTGACCGAGCAATTGATCGGGTTCGCGATGCGTGTGCATCGTGAACATGGCCCGGGACTCGATGAAAAGAGTTACGAGAACTCCATGTGCATCGAAATGGCTGAAAACGGGATTGCTTTCACTCAGCAGCAGGCTTTCCCGGTCCATTACCGTGGCCATGTGGTCAGTCGCTTGATCACGGACTTGATCGTCGATGACAGAGTGGTTCTGGAAAACAAGGTCACGTCTTCTATTCACGAAACCCACATCGCCCAGGTTCTGAGCTATTTGGCGGTGACCAACCTCGAAGTGGGCTTGATCCTCAATTTTGGAAGGCCTTCGCTGGAGATGCGTCGGGTAATCAATCAGCGACGGCGTCACGATTCCCGTCAATCCCATTAATCTGCGTAATCTGCGGTTCCCCAATCCGACCACCAACCGATGTCGCTTTTCCCCTGGATCCTCCTCCTTCTCCCGCTGCTCGCCGCGGCGGCCAACCAGTTGTATCTGAAGCGCAATGCCTTCATTGCGTCGATGGTGTCGACCGGATCGGTGGTGGTCACTTTCGTGATCGCCCTGGTGCTGTGGGGGCTGGACGAACCATCGGCGGCCTCGTTCTCATGGATGGCGGTCGGCGACGGCGTGGGCATCGACCTGACGCTGAAGCTCGATCCACTCGCCACGGGGATGATGGCCCTGGTCACGGGCATCGGGATGCTGGTCCACATTTTCTCGCTCGGCTACATGGCCGGCGATTCGGCGAAAGCCCGCTACTTCACCGGCCTCTCCCTCTTCATGTTCTCGATGACCGGCATCGTGCTCGCCGGAAACTTCATCATGACCTTCATCTTCTGGGAGTTGGTCGGACTCAGCTCCTACCTGCTGATCGGTCACTGGTACCAGAAGGACTCCGCCGCCGATGCCGCGAAGAAGGCCTTCATCGTCAACCGCATCGGCGACTTCGGCTTTCTGATCGGCATCCTCCTGCTCTTCGGGATCACCGGAACCTTTGTCTTCGACGGTATGAGGGAAGGCCTGGCGAGCTTCGAGGCCGACCACGCCGCCTTCTTCACCGAGAACTCGGCGGCATTCAGCATCATTCTGGGCACGGCCCTGCTTTGCGTGTTCTGCGGCGCGATCGGAAAGTCCGCCCAGATGCCGCTGCACGTGTGGTTGCCCGATGCCATGGAGGGTCCGACGCCGGTCTCGGCGCTGATCCACGCCGCCACCATGGTGGCAGCCGGCGTTTACATGCTTTTCCGCGTGCAGCTCTCCATCGGCGAGGACTTCGCCTTCACCTTCGCCGGTGACGTCATCGCATGGGTCGGCGGGCTGACCGCGCTGTTCGCCGCACTGATGGCGACCCAACAGAACGACATCAAGCGCGTGCTCGCCTACTCCACTCTCTCGCAGCTCGGCTACATGGTCATGGCCACCGGGCTCGGCGGCGGCGAGGCGGGGATGTTCCACCTCTACACGCACGCCTGGTTCAAGGGTCTTCTCTTCCTCGCTGCCGGAGCGGTCATCTACGCCTGCCACCATGAGCAGGACATCTGGAAGATGGGCGGCCTGCTGAAGAAGATGCCGATCACGGGGGCCACCTTCGTCACCGGCACGGCTGCCCTCATCGCCGTCCCCTTCACCTCCGGCTTCTTTTCCAAGGAAGCAATCCTTCACGCCGCCGAGCACAATCAGGCGCTGTTCTGGCTGGCCGTGGTCGTGGCGGTGCTCACGCCCTTCTACATGACGCGGGTCATCATGGTGGCCTTTCTCGGCAAGCCGCGCGGCGACGACTCGGATCACGCCAAGGAAGTGCGCCCGGTCATGTGGGTGCCGCTGGCCGTGCTGGGAGTCCTGGCCATCCTGAGCGCCTATCCGGGCATCCACAGCATCGCCCCGGCGACCCCCGAGCACGCCGGGGAGTTCCACCCCAACGCCCTCTTCTGGATTTCGCTCGGCGCCCTGATCGCCGGGGTGGTTCCAGCCGTTCTGCTCTATCGCAACCGCGACAAGGATCCCGTTTCAATCCCGCTGTTCCGCGAGCGGTTCTACATCGATGCGATCTACGACCGGGTGATCGTCCGCGGCGTCCAGAACGGTGCCGCGGCCCTCGTCCACTTCTTCGATGAATTCATCATCAACGGCCTGATTGTCGGCGGCGCCAGCCGGCTCGCCGTGTCCTTCGGCCTGTTGTTCCGCCGGGTTCAGAACGGAAACCTCCAGGGCTATGCCTTCACCTTCGGCCTCGGAGTGATCCTCGTCGTCTATTTCACCACTTTCTGGAAGTAAGCCATGCTCCTCCTGCTTGTCCTCATTCCCCTGCTGGCCTTCGCCGCTATCCTCGGTGGTGCCAAGGCGCGCCAGACGGCGGTCATCGCCAGCGGCGTCAACCTGGTCCTCGGCCTGGCCGCCGCCTTCTCGTGGAAGGCCGCCCTGTGGGGCTTCACGGTTCCGGTGCTCTCCACTCCGGCGATCCATCTTTCGCTTGGCTTCATCGACGGCATGAGCGTGGTCATGCTGCTGCTTTCGGTGATCGTCGCCTTCGCCGCGTCGCTCACCGGCACCGCTCCCGACGGCCGGGAGAAGCTCTACTACGGGTCCTCCCTGCTCATCGCCGCCGGGGCGATCGGCGCCTTCGTCGCCACCGACCTGTTCTTCTTCTATGCCTTCCACGAGTTGGCGCTGATCCCGACCTTCCTCATGATCGGCATCCTGGGCCGCGGCGAGCGCAAGGCCGCGGCCTGGAAGATCACCATCTACCTTGGCTTCGGGTCGCTGGTGCTGCTCGCCGGCCTGGTGTGGCTGGCTGCGGCGACCGGCACCTTCGACATGATCGCGATGCAGGACGCCGAGGTGATCGATCCGTCCGCGCAGAAGAGCATCGCCGCGTTTCTGATCGTCGGGTTCGGCATTCTCGTTTCCCTCTTTCCCTTTCACTCCTGGGCGGCCCCGGCCTACGCCAGTGCTCCGGCGCCGACGGCGATGCTCCACGCCGGCGTGCTCAAGAAGTTCGGGCTCTACGGCCTTCTCCGGCTCGCCGTGCCGCTCGTCCCCGACGGCCTCGGGGCATGGCTGGTGCCGCTGTGCGTGCTGCTGCTCGGCAACATCCTGTGGGTGGGCTTCGTGACCATCAGCCAGAAGCGTCTCGACGGCATGCTGGGGAACTCTTCGGTGATGCACATGGGCTACATCTTTCTCGCCGTCGCCGCGCTGGTGGCCGTGCCCGAGGGCATGACCAACGAGTGGGCGCTGCCGGCCGCCGTGCTGCTCATGTTCGCCCACGGAGTGTCGATCGCGATGCTCTTCGGTCTCGCCGACAAGATCGAGCGGGCCACCGGCACCCTCGACCTCGACAAGCTCGGCGGGCTCGCAAAATCCGCCCCGTCGCTGGCCTTCCTTTTCGGCCTCGTCGGGATGGCCAGCATCGGCCTTCCGGGCCTGGCCAACTTCGCCGGCGAGGTGATGGTCTTCATCGCATCCTTCGCCAACTACGAGCCGACCGCGGGACTCGGCCCGGTGCAGATCACCTGCATCCTTTCCATATGGGGCGTGGTTATCAGCGCCATCTACATGCTCCGGGCCTACCGGAAAGTGTTCCAAGGCGAGGTCGTCCCGTCCACCGAGGAAGCCGCCGACCTCGGGATGACCGACCGGATTCCGGCGGTTCTGCTCGCCGTCGTCCTGCTGATCGTTGGCATCTGCCCCAACCTGCTGCTCTCCCTTCTCCCAAAGTGATTCGGCATTCGGATTTCATCATTTGTCATTTCTCCCCATGCCCGCCTACTACCTTGAAGCCCTGACCGTCACCCTCGGCATCATCCTCCTGATGATCGAGGCTTTCGGGCCCGAGCACAGCAAACGATTCCGGGGTTTGTTTGCCGCCTCCGGCCTGGCCATCATCCTCGTCTTCGGCTTCTTCGCGATCGGGCCCGACGATGCCCGCGAGGGGGCCAAGTGGGTCGATTGGCCCATCTGGGAGAATTTCTACGCGTTTGACGATACCGCGCGCTTCTACAAGGCCTTCGCCCTGGTCTGCACGATCCTCGTCATCCTGATGGCGATCGATTACCGCTCCGTTCTCGCCCAGTTCACCGACAATCCGGAGTCGGAGGCGGGCACGGGCGAGTATTTCGCGCTGCCGGTTTTCGCCTGCGCCGGGATGATGTGGATGGCCTCGGCAAAGGATCTTGTCGGCGCGTTTGTCGCGCTCGAATTGGTCACCGTCACCTTCTACGTGCTCGTCGCCTACACGCGCCGCAAGGTCGGCTCGCTCGAGGCCGGTGTGAAATACCTGATCCTCGGTGCCTTGAGCACCGGATTCCTCGTCTATGGCATCGCCTGGGTTTACGGCATGACCGGGACGATGAGCTTCGAGCAGATCGCCAGCGACGCCCCTACCATGGGGCGGTCCTTCGGCCTCCTTTTCGGCATCGGCCTCGTGTTGGTCGGCCTGGCATTCAAGATCGGCGCGGTGCCGATGCAGATGTGGATTCCCGATGTCTATCAGGGCGCGCCCACACCCACGACCGCCTTCCTTTCGGTGGGTTCCAAGGCGGCCGGCTTCGTCCTCCTGATCCGCTTCCTCGAGCCCTTCATGCAGGCGGAGGCACTCAAGGGCCACATCCTCGGCCTGCTGCTGATCATGGCGGTGGCCACCCTGCTCTTCGGGAATCTCGCGGCGCTCGGCCAGACCAACTTCAAGCGGTTGCTCGCCTACTCCTCCATCGCCAATGCCGGCTTCATCCTGCTGGCGCTGGCGGCGTGGAGCGAGCCCGCATCCGCCACCGATCCCGGCTCGAAGGGCACCGTGGGCTTCTATCTGGCGACCTACCTGGTGATGACGCTGGCGGCCTTCTTCATTCTCGGGCAGGTGCGCATCGCGCGGGACTCCGAAGACATCGATGCCTTCGATGGCCTCGGCAAGCGATCGCCCCAGCTTGCGGGAATGATGACCGTGATCATGGCATCGCTGGTCGGCATCCCCCTCACGGCCGGCTTCGTCGGCAAGTTCTTCGTCTTTTCGGTGGCCGTCCGACAGGGCCTGTGGTGGGGCGTCGGCGTCGCGTTCATCGGTGCCGCCGCGGGTTTCTACTACTACTTCAAGGTGATCCGCGCGATGTGGTGGGACGACGGTCCCAGCGATGCTCCGGCAATCGAGCTCCCGCAGATCTCCCGCATCAGCGTCTATGCGCTGACCGGCGCCATCCTTCTCCTCGGTGTCTGGCCGCAGCCGATCCTGTGGGTGATGGGCGGATAGGAGGCGGCGGGCGAATCACCCTCTAGGCCGAAGCCGCCTGGAGCTTCCGCAGCCGGTCGAGCGCCGATCCATCGTCGATCACCTCGCGGGCCAAATCGATGCCGCCGCCCACGTCGTCGGCGAGGCCGCAGCAGGCCAGCGCGGCCCCCGCATTCAGCAGCACCATGTCACGCCTGGGCCCGGTCTCGCGTCCGTCGAGGATGGCCTCGAGGATGGCGGCATTGGTCTTCGCGTCGCCCCCTTCCAGATCGTTCACCTCGGCATGCTTCATGTCGAAGTCGCGCGGCCGGATTTCCTCATCCTCCATCTCCTGCATGCTGCCCGCCTTGAAGATGCGCGTGGAGCCCATCAGGCTGACCTCGTCCACCGAGCGGCCGTCGCCCGTCGTGCCGTGCACCACCCAGGCACTCTCGCGACCGAGTCGCTGGAGGATTTCGGCGAAGGCCGGGCACCATTCCCGGGAAAACACCCCCACCAGCTGGCACTGCGGACGGGCGGGGTTGAGCAGAGGGCCGATGAGGTTGAAGATGGTGCGGACACCCTTGGCGGCGAGTTGCTTGCGCACCCCGACCACGGCCTTGAATGCCGGGTGGTAGGCGGGCGCGAACAGGAATCCGACTCCCGCCTCCTCGAGACAGCGCCGAAAGCCCTCGGCCGGCAGATCGATGCGGACCCCAAGAGCCTCCAGGACGTCCGCGCCCCCGCTCTTCGAGGTGATGCCGCGGTTGCCGTGCTTGACCACCACGCCGCCCGCCGCCGCCACCGGGAACATGGCCGTGGTCGAGACGTTGAAGAGGTTCAACTGGTCGCCGCCGGTACCGCAGACATCGATGGTCGGGCCATCGACCTCCGCGAGGCCTGCATGCGGATCCACCGCATGCTCGAGGAAGGCTTGAACAAACTCGGCAATCTCCTGCGCCGTCTCGCCCTTACGGGAAAGCGACTCGAGGAACCGGAACTTGGTTGAGTCCGGGGCCGATTCATTGAGAAGCAGCTCCGCCCCCGCCCTGACCTCCCGGTCGGTGAGGTCCTCCCCTGCATCGAGTTTCTGAATCAGCGCGTCCATTGACCAGAGCCTATGCCGGAGGCCGCCTGTCGGGCAACGCCGGATGTCCGCAATCAGTCGACCCGGAAGGCCGGCAATCAGCCGAAATAGGGAGGAGCCCCGCCCGGCTTCCACTTGATGTTGCAGCCGGTGCTCGGCAGCGCGGCGGGCGCTGGATTACCCTGAAGCAGAGCCTCGACGGCGGCGGCGAGGCTCGATCCATCCGCCGACTGCCCGTTGCGGGGCCGGGAATCGTCGAATTGTCCGGCGTAGAAGAGTTTCAGTTCCGCATTGAAGAGGAAAAAGTCCGGGGTGCAGGCAGCTCCGTAAGCCTTGGCCACCTCCTGCGACTCGTCGTAGAGGTAGGGGAAATCCCAGCCATACCTCGTGGCGAACTCCGCCATCAGGTCCGGCGCGTCCTGCGGGTAGTTCTCCACGTCGTTGGAGGAAATGGCCACGGTGGCGATGCCTTGCTCCTTCCACTGGGCGGCCAGTTCACCGAGCTGGTCCGCCAGATGGATCACGTAGGGGCAGTGATTGCAGGCGAAGACGACCAGCAACCCCTTGGGACCTGCGAGGGAGGCCAGGGCATGATCCCGCCCGGACGGATCGGGCAATCGGAACGCCGGCGCAAGGTCGCCCGGCTTCAGCATGAAGGTGGAGGGGGTTTCAGCCATGCCCATCCCATCCGCCCGCACGACGATGGCGTCAAGACGCGATTCCGTTGCCAATCTCGGGCGGGCCGGTAGGCTCGCGCCCGATGCCAGCCTTGTCCGATGCCGAACGCGAGCGCTACGCCCGCCACCTGGAAATCCCGGGAGTGGGCGAGGAGGGACAGCGCCGCCTGCGCGACAGTTCGGTGCTCCTGATCGGCACCGGGGGTCTCGGCTCCCCGGCCGCCATGTATCTCGCGGCCGCCGGCGTGGGCCGCATCGGCCTCGTCGACGACGATCGTGTTGAACGCTCGAACCTGCAGCGGCAGATCCTTCACGGCGAGTCCTCCGTCGGGCAGCCGAAACTCGACAGTGCGATCCGCACGCTGCGGGAGATCAACCCCCATGTCGACTACGTCGGCCACCCGGTGCGCTTCACTCCTGAAAATGCGGCCGGCTTGGTCGCGGACTACGACCTGGTGGTCGACGGCTCCGACAATTTTCCGACACGGTTCCTGAGCAATGACGCCTGCTATTTCGCGGGGAAGCCACTGGTTTACGGGTCGATCTTCCGCTTCGAGGGCCAGGTCGGGGTGTTTGCGCCGCATCGGGGCGGACCCTGCTACCGCTGCATGCTTCCCGAGTTGCCACCCCCGGGCGCGGCACCAAGTTGCGCCGAGGCCGGGGTGCTGGGCGTCCTGCCGGGGGTGATCGGTTCGCTCCAGGCGATGGAGGCGATCAAGCTGCTGGCGGGCCTGGGAAGCCCTCCGCTGGGAAAGCTCGTTTGCTACGACGCACTTCGTACTTCGTTCCGCGACGTGAGGATCGACCGCGATCCCCGCTGCCGGCTGTGCGGCGACCCGGCCAGCATCCGTTCCCTTTCGAATCCGGAAACCGGGGCGCCGCAGGGATGCGGGCTGGAGTGTCCGTCCGTTTCCGTCGCCGAACTCCGCGCGATCCTTTCGGCGAATCCCGCGACCGTCCTCGTCGACGTCCGCCAGCCCGAGGAGCACGCCCGTGCGGCGATTCCCGGAAGCCGCCTGATCCCCCTCGCCGAACTCCCCGCCAGACTTCGCGAGCTTCCCGGCGACGGTCCCGTCTATCTCCATTGCAAGTCGGGCAGGCGGTCGGCCCAGGCGGTCGAATTTCTCCGACGCCAGGGCATCGATCAGGCCGTCAATGTCGCTGGCGGCATCGATGCCTGGCTGGCCGAATGACGGCACGGATCCCCGCCGGTCATTCCTTCACTTCCTGCGCCATCATGTCCTGCGCCAACTGCCGGAGTTCGGCGGCGGGGATGGCGTAGGTCTCACAGCGACTGAAGCGGGCGATGTTCATGCCGACGCAATGGCCGTCGAGGTCGAAGACCGGACCGCCCATGAAGTGGCGGTTGCCCATGATGTCGTGCTGCATGATCCGGGGAAAGCCCGTGCGACGCTCGGAATACTCACCGCTCATCGCATCGTTGCGGGTGGTTTCCTCGCCGAAGACGTCCACCCGGCCGGAAAGCTCGACCTCGACCTCCAGGGTTTCGTCGCCGCGCCTGATCCCGATCTTCACCACTTCGCCCACGCGGCGTTTCTTGAGCAACTCGAGCAGGGCCTCACGCTTGGAGACCTCCTCGCCATCGAAGGAAACGATGCGGTCGCCTTCTTCGAGGCCGGCCTTCGCGGCCCCCGTGCCCTCCTCCACGGCATCCACGATGATCGCCTCGTCGTCATTCTTCAAGGCGACCCCGAGCACCGTTCCTCCCTTCGAGAAGACTTCACGGGAATTCGCGGCGACGACCCCGACCTGGACCCGCCGCTTGCTCCGGGTGGTGGCCCCGTTGGCCACCACCCAGGTGCCGTGTGCAGGATCGGTCGCCTCCGACAGATCCACCGGAACCAGCCCCTCGGCCTCGATCTTCACCAGCGCGAGGTCCCAGGTCGGATCCTCGGCGATCAGAACCGGATCGTCGTAGCTCTCCCGGTCCACCGTCACGGTCAGATCCGAGAGGTCGCCCAGCTCACTGGCCTTGGTCAGGATGTGACCCTCGGGCGAGACCACCGTGCCGAAAATGATCTCGGTCCGTCCGCGCCGAAAGACGGCGCTGCTGGCTTGCAGGAACTCGCGGGCATCCTCGAAGGCGGCATGAACCGCCGGCCCCGCCGTCCGGTAGGTGGTCTCGAGTGAATTCGCGGCCGGTGCCGCCGGGGCGGCTGCCAGCAGCAGGCAGAACATGGAAAATCTAGCTGTCACGGTCTCCGAGATTAAACGTGATCGTCTCCGGCTTTCCATCACGGAGGATGTCGAACGCGACCTCGTCGTCCGGAGCCAGCTCCTTGAGAAGCTCTTTGATGTCATCGAAGCTGGAGAGGTCGGTTCCGTTCATCTTCAGCAGCACATCGCCCTTGCGGATGCCGGCGACCTCGGCGGGAGACTCCCTGCCCACCTTTTTGACCAGCACCCCATCGCCCTCATGCTCCTCGGCGAGCAGTCCGAGGAAGCCCTTCCCCTTCCTCGGCTTCTTGGCAAAGGGACCTTCGCCGATGAACTCCTTTCCCATCATGTCATCCCAGCTCTCCAGGAACGCACTTATCGGGACGTGCATGTTCTCCGGCAGGCGCTGACCCACCCGGGAATGGATCCCGATCAATGTCCCCGTCAGGTCGAAGAGCGGCCCGCCCGAATCGCCGCCGATCAGATTGCAGTCGGACTGGTAGGTGGAATCGGAAATGCGCACCAAGCGGCCGAGCCGCACGACGCTTCCGCGGTCCTTGTCGAATCCC
Organism: Haloferula sp. A504; assembly: GCF_044385805.1. Lineage (NCBI taxonomy): Bacteria > Pseudomonadati > Verrucomicrobiota > Verrucomicrobiia > Verrucomicrobiales > Verrucomicrobiaceae > Haloferula > Haloferula sp. A504. Next base: position 49,444 of record NZ_JBISBU010000005.1, on the reverse strand, counting down.
CCGGAGTGCCCGAGGGCGAACACCCAGTCGGCCAACCGGGTCCGATCCTCGCGATCAATCGGCACGAAGGGATAGGTCCCCTCATCGATGATTTTCGCGATGGCCGCGTCGTTCTCCGAGTTCAACCCGAGGGACTCCGCCTCGACCTTCCGGCCATCTTCGAATCGCACGGTGAACTTCTTCCCCACACCGCCGGTCACGTGCGCGGCGGTCAGGATCAGTCCCTCCTTGCTGATCACGACCCCGCTTCCCGAGCCCTGGCCGAGCTCGATGCAGACGGTGGCGGCCCGCGCCGCCGGCAAGGCCGACCGCAGCAGGCCCTGGATCTTCTCGAGATCCTCTCGGCCGACAGGTGCCCTCTTGTCGTTGATCGCTGGCCGCTCCGCATGCAGCGGGAGCAGACTCAAGAGCGCTGCGAGGCAGGTCGGGAACCATTTCTTCATCATTTCAACAGGTGGAAATTACCCACGAGAGCGCGGGTCCGCAACCCTGTGGTGAGTTCAGCCGTGCCGAACAAATTGGGCCAGCCATTCCCGCCCCAGTCTCGAGGGGAAGGCCCGGTCCGGCACCTTTCCCCTTTCTAGCGAAAACGATGGTGCCAAATGTCTCTCGATCTCCGCCTTGCTGCTCGGGTGGGGCGGACTGCCGTCGGGGTTGTCCGGATCCAGGTAAAAAACTCCGATCAGGCGTCCGCCGGGCCTGATCCAGCGGGCGACCGCCTCGGCATAACGCGAACGGTCTTCCGGCTCGATGGCGCAGAAACAGGTGTGCTCCCACACGGCGTCGAAGCTGGAGTCGTCCGACCAGTCGAAGAGATCCCCTTGCACGTATGCCTCGCCGTTGATGGCGGGGTGCGAGCGCGCGACCTCGACGGCAGTCGGCGAGAGGTCGAGGCCCGTGACCCGCGCCCCCGCCGCCGCCAGCGCCCGGACGTCGTGACCGGATCCACACCCCGGCACGAGGATTCTCGCGCCGTCGACAAAGCCGTCGTCCCACTCGTCCAGATACTCAAGCAAGGGCGGGGCCGCCTCGCCCTTGTCCCACGGGGTGTCGCCCGCCATCCAGTGGTCTTCCCAATTCCGGCTCACGGCACAGCAGTCGTTCACACTCTCCCGCGAGGCAAGCCGCGATCACAGCCCGCCAAGCGAGTCGTTGGGGTCCCCCTTCTGCCGCGAAGGCGATTGGGTGCTGCTCCGAAAATCGATCACCGCCCCCACCCCGGCCCCGCATTTACCCCCCAGTCGGGGTGGCGGGAGTCTTTCGGGAAAGCGGTATCGGGCGCGCCGACGGAGCACGAAAGTTGCGAGCGAGGCGGCGAGAATGCCACCGGCGACGACTCCGATCGGCACGCCCCAGTCGGTGACCCACTGATCGAGAAGCGCCATGAGGCTGTTCTCCGGCTGCCGCCCCGGCGTCCCGTCGCCCCGTTTCTCGCCCGGCCCGGCACCCGAGGGCCCGCCTTCCAGACCCGCCTCCTGCTCGATCCAGAAAATGCCGATCGCGAGCTGAATGCAGAACTCCTCGAGTTGCTCGGCGGCGACCGTCTTCGCCTCCGCCGCCTGGACCGCCTGGCGTCGCAAGCGCTCAAGTTCGGCGGGTTGGAGCACCTCGGCAATCCGCGGGCTGAGGATGAGTTTCACGCGATCCGGCTGGCCGAGGAAATACAGTGCGATCAGCGACGGCCGGCCTTCGCCGAAGAACCGCTCACCGAGTTCCTCGACCCGGACGTCGGGGGGAATCGTCTGTTCCTTGTCAAACAGCAGAAGATAAAAATCGATCTCCGAGTCCTCGGAATGATAGGCGAGGAATTCCTCCCGCTGCCGCCGGTCGCTGTTGGAAAGCAGCCGCTGGGGATCCGCGAGGAAGGTGTCCGGCTTGCGCCCGAAGTAGGTTTCCAGGTGCTGGTCGGGCACCATGAGATCCACCTGGGCCGGCGCGGTTTGCGCCGCCAGCCATCCGAGGGCGATCGAAACCAGCAGCGCCCCTCTCACGCGCCTCCCCCTTTCCGCTCGAGGCGGCGTGCCTTCCTCGATCGCCGGACCAGCACGAAGGCCAGCTGCTCGATCACCCGCTCGACCCCCTCGCCGTAGCGCTCCTCGACCCAGTAGGCATGCGCCCGGCTGAGGATCTGAAACGTGTCGGACTCGGAGAGATGGCCGTCGATCCGGTAGCCCCAGCAAAGCGTCGCCATGTGGGCATCGGCATCAATCGCGAGCAGCACCAGCCCCGAAGCGTCCCGATCCTCCGGCAAATCCTCGAAACTGGCCCGGTTGATGAGCCAGAAGCCGAACTCCCGAAGATCCTTCCCCGCGCCACTGCCGGTGTGCAGGGCGAACGACAGTTGGGGGAAGCGGGCGGAAAAGCCGGACATCAACCGCATCACCCGCTTGCGCTCCGCACTCCGGATCAAGCCCGCCCGGTCCTCCAGCAGGCGGCACGACCGGGGAAAATCGCTGAAACGCTCGTCCGATCGCGCGAGGTCGAATCCGCAATGCGGGCATGACGACGCCCCCGCATGGATCGCTTGCACGCAACTCGGACACCTCATCACTGCCGTCAACGCTAGAAAGCGTCGATTTCCCGGTCAAAGCCAATCCCTCACCCCGTCCGCCCGAATGTTTCAGGATCCCGATATTTGTGAGGATTCTGCTTGGCAAGCGGGGTCGTCCCATGCATTTTCCGCGCCCGCCGTCGGCCTGACGGTCCGGTCCAATTCCAGATTCGCTATGGTTTCTCTCCGTCTCAACCGCAAGGGCACGAAAGATCGTCCCTACTACAAGATCGTTGCTGTCGACAGCCGCAAGCGCCGTGACGGCCGCTACATCGAGCAATTCGGCACCTACGATCCGATGCAGGACGGCGAGAACTACACCATCGACCTGGAGAAGGCCGACAAGTGGCTCGCCGTGGGCGCCAAGCCCTCCGACACGGTCAAGAGCATCATCCGCAAGGCGCGCACCGCGGCCAAGGCGGAGGCCTGATCCGGGTCCCACGCATTCTTTCGATCGGCCGCGCTCCCTCCGGGTCCGCGGCCGATTTCTTTTCCGGGATTGCGGGTTGGATCCGCGCTCCGCAAGCTCCTCCCGTCCATGGATTTCGCCGCGCTCATCGAACAACGCCGACGCCGCTTCGCCGAGCTTTCGGAAGCGATCGAGGACCCTTCCCTTTTCGCCGATTCGAAACGCGCGGGTGAGGTAATGCGCGAACACCGCCGCGTAAAGGAATCGCTCGACCTGTGGGAGGAATTCAACCGCGTGAAGGAGGAACTCGCCGACCATCAGGAAGTCGCCCGGGGCGAGGATGAGGAACTGGCGGAACTCGCGCGCGAGGAGATCCCGGAGCTGGAAACGAGAGTGCCGCAGCTCGAAGAAAAGCTCCAGTATGCCCTGCTGCCGGCGGATCCCGACGAAGACCGCGACGCCATCGTCGAGATCCGTGCCGGGGCCGGAGGTGACGAGGCCTCCCTCTTCGCCGCCGAACTCATGCGGATGTACCAGCGCCATGCCGAGAACCGCGGCTGGAAGGCCGAGCATCTTGGCAGCAGCCCGTCCGAAGTCGGAGGATTCAAGGAGGTCGCCCTGCGCGTCAGCGGCGAGGAGGTCTTCCGCTTCCTCAAGTACGAGAGTGGCGTGCACCGGGTGCAACGGGTCCCGGCGACCGAGACCCAGGGCCGCATTCACACCTCGACGGTGACGGTCGCGGTCCTCCCCGAGGCCGAGGAGGTCGACGTGCATATCCGTCCGGATGAACTCCGCATCGAGGTCTGCCGTGCCGGTGGCGCCGGCGGCCAGCACGTCAACCGGACCGAATCCGCCGTCCAAGTCTTCCACCTTCCCACCGGAATCATGATCCGCTGCGAGGACGGCCGCTCGCAGACGCAGAACAAGGAGCGGGCACTCCAGATCCTGCGCAGCCGGCTCTACGAGCAAAAGGTCCGCGAGGAGCAGGAAAAATACTCGGCCGAGCGCCGCAAGCTGATCGGATCCGGAGACCGCTCGGAAAAGATCCGCACCTACAATTTTCCGCAGAGCCGCATCACCGACCACCGGATCGGGCTCACGACCCACAACCTCGACGGCATCCTCGATGGTGCCCTCGAGGAGATCACCGAGGCGCTCCAGCGTGCGGAAATGGCGGAGCGCCTCGCCGAGGCCGGAAGCCGCTGAAGGCCCCGGCCTCTCAGAGCAACCCGTGGCGAAATGGTCGGCTGGCGGAAATTTGACATCATTGATTGCATCCACTAATCTCCGGCAGATCACCATGGCCAGCATCACCATCCGCGACCTGCCCGACAGCACCAAGGAAGGGCTCCGCCGCCGAGCCGCCCAAGCGGGGATTTCGCTCGAAGCCTACGCGCGGCAAATCCTCCGAGCGGCCTCCACGGCAAGTGTCGCCCCGTCATCCACTCTGGCGGACATCAGCCGGGAGTGCTTCGGCCCGGACCACGGGGTGGACCTGGAAATGGCCCCTCGCGCGACCAAGCGCCCGCCGGTTGATTTCGCGCCATGATCGTGCTCGACACGAACGTCATTTCCGAAGCGATGCGCGCCACTCCCGATTCCCGGGTGCATGCCTGGCTGCAGGGAAAGAAGCTCTTCGATCTCGCCCTCTCCACCATCACCATCGCCGAGATCCAGCGCGGCCTGAAGCGCCTTCCCGCCGGTCGCCGCCGAGCGGATCTTGAGCAGCGGTTCGGCGATTTTGTCGGACGAGGCTTCGGAGGACGCATCCTCACCTTCGACGAAGACTGCGCCACGCTCTACGGCGACTTGTGCCGACTGCGGGAAGCCAAGGGCCTCCACGCCGATCCCATTGACATGATGATCGCTGCGGTGGCCCGCAACGCGAACGCCGCTCTTGCCACGCGCAACATCGCCGACTTCGAGTCCTGCGGGCTTCGCCTGATCAATCCATGGATGGAAAGCGCCTGACCCCGCCCTCCGGCGAATTTTCCCGCCCGAAGTCGCTTTTCCCGTGATTCCAACGCAAGGACGGTCAGAATCCGCCCGTCACCCACCCACTCGATGAGCCAGGCCGTCAAAATACTGCACGCCGACCGGATCCCAACCACCGGATGCCTGGTGGTGCCGGGTCGTGTGGCCTTCCACGAACTGCTGCATCTGGAGCAGCTCTTCGCCGGCCGGACGATCACCTGGCTGATCGAAGAAGAGACCACCCTGGATGCACCGATCGAGGCCTTTCTTGCAAAGTCCGGATCGGGGGCGGTCTTTTCGGCTGACGACGCCGATCCCGCGACCGCCGGCCTTCAGCTCCGGGAGTCGATCGACGATGGCGGGGTGCTGATCTTCGTTCACGGAAGAAGCGTTGCGAGGGCTTCGACCCCCTGCCACATCCCGGGCCCCGTGTTGACCACCCTCGGCAAGTTCGGACTCCCCACGCTGCCGCTGGCCGTCGAATACCCGCGCGAGTCGACCCTGAGCATCGAGCACGATGCCAACCTTCCCGGTGCGATCATCTCGGTCGGTCAGCCGATCGCCGCCGACCGCGTGTCCGCGGCCCGCATCCAGGAGTCGCTCTTCACCGCCGCCGAGGAAGCCTTCTCGCAGCGCCCGCTGCTCGGTTCTTCGCTCGGCACGGCCCTGCTCAATGGCCTCAAGCGCCACACGCGGACAAAGATCCGCGACGGGGCGGATGACTCGTCGCTCGGCTTCGACCGCCTGCTGGCGGCCGCCCTGGTCTTTTCGCGCTACATCCGCGAGGAGACCGACAACCCCCGCGTCGGCATCATCCTTCCTCCGGGCAAGGCGGGCATGGTCGCCAACCTCGCGGTGATCTTCGCCGGCAAGGTTCCGGTGAACCTGAACTTTACCGCCAGCCACGAGGCGATCCGGTCGGCCATGCGTCAGGCCAAGCTCGACCGCTTCATCACGGCGGATCCCTTCGTCCGGAAAGTTCCCTCCTTCCCGTGGCCACCGAACCGCGACCTCATCTTCGTTGAGCGGGTGCTGCCCAAGCTGAAGAAGAAGATCATCACGTGGGCCATCCTTTCGCGCCTGCTCCCGGCCGGCGTGATCCGCACTTTGTTCCGGATCGGCAAACAACGAGGTGACGACGAGGCGGTGCTCCTCTTCACCTCGGGCTCTTCCGGAGAACCCAAGGGCGTGCCCCTTTCCCATCGCAACGTGCTCGGCAACGTTTGTCAGTTCGCCACCCGGCTTCAGGCCCCGTCCAGCTCGAAGATCCTCGGCTGTCTGCCATTGTTCCACTCCTTCGGCTGCACCGTTACCCTCTGGTATCCGGTCATCGAGGGCCTCGACCTCGTGACCTACCCGAACCCGCTCGACACGAAGCGGCTCGGCGAGCTGATCCAGAAACACGGCGTCACCTTCCTGCTCGCCACCCCGACCTTCCTCCGCGGCTACATGCGGCGGGTGAAACCCGAGCAGCTGAAGTCGCTGGAACTGGTGGTCACCGGGGCGGAGAAGCTGCCGCGCAACCTTGCCGAGTCCTTCGAGGAACGCTTCGGCCTCGCCCCGCAGGAAGGCTACGGACTCACCGAGACCTCGCCGGCCACCAACGTCAACCTCCCCTCGCCCACGGGCGGCGAAGGCGAAACGGTCGTGCCTTCCTCGCGTCCCGGATCGGTGGGCCACCTGTTGCCGGGCATCGCCGTGCGCCTGACCAATCCGGCGACCGACGAACCCTGCCCGCTGGACCAGCAGGGCATCATCTGGCTCAAGGGCGCGAACATCTTTCCCGGCTACCTCGACGACCCCAAGAAGTCCGCCCAGGTGCTCGACGGCGACGGCTGGTTCCGCACCGGGGATGTCGGCCGTGTCGACGCCGACGGCTTCCTTTACATCGAGGGCCGCATTTCCCGCTTCTCGAAAATCGGGGGTGAAATGGTCCCCCACGAGACCGTCGAAGCCGCGGTCAACAAGGCCCTCGGCCTCGACTCGGAAGCCGAGCGGAAAATCGCCATCGTCGGCGTGCCCGACGAAAAGAAAGGCGAGGCGATCATCCTCCTTTCCACCGTGGCCGGGCGGGCCCTCGAGCAGGAATGCATCGATCTGCGCTACAAGCTCATGGATGCCGGCCTGCCGAGCTTGTGGTGCCCCCGGGCGATCCTTCCGGTCAGCGAGATCCCGGTGCTCGCCTCCGGCAAGCTCGACCTCAAGGGCTGCCAGGAACTGGCCGAGGCGGAGTCCTGAGAAGGGCGCCCGGCCTGACCTCAGCGCACGATCACCCGGCCTTCGTTTTCACTCCAGATCCAGACTTCTTCCCCGCCGCGCGACTCGCGGATCTCCTGATGGAACCACCCGTAGCGGGGTGAGTGCGTGAAGTCGTAGCACCGGACCCGGCGACCCAGTCCCTTGTCTCCTATCACCGGATGCACCGCCGTGACCCGGATCACGGTGCGGGCCTCGAAGCCATCCTCGCTCTTCTTCGAGCCCTCGACGATGCTGGCGATGCGGATCCCGCTTTCGCGGATCTCGATTGCCTCGGCGATGAGCGAGCGGGCCATCGCCTCGGAGAATTCCTCGCCCCGGGCCTTGCCCATCCACAGCAGCACCAGCACCAGCATCAGCCACATCGCTTTCATCATAACGATGAAACGGGCAACCGGCCGGATCTATTCGGTCAATTCCGCTCAGGATCGCGAGTTCAAGTTCGAGATCGTCTGGAAGATCGCGCTGATCATCAGGTAAACGACCGAGCCGATGACCATGGCCATCACGATGAGGATCACCGGCATGATCAGGGCCATGATCCGGCTCAAGTCATTGTTGAGCTCCTTGTCGTAGCGCTCCGCCGCGCGACGCAGCGACTGGTCGATTTTTCCGGTTTGCTCGCCCACCGACACCATGTCGATCAGCAGCGCCGGGAAGTTGCCGGTCCGGATCATCGCCTTCGAAAGCGACCGACCATCGCCGACCTGCTCGATCACCTCATTGAGCGCGACCCGCAACGAATGGTTCTGGGTCGCGTCGCGCGAGAGTTCGAGTGCCCGGAGGAGAGTCAGACCGTTCCCCACCAGGTTGGCCATCGTTTCCAGGAACTGGACGTAGAAGCGGCTCGAAATCACCCGGCCGACGAGAGGGATCTTGAGCTTCATCCCGTCCCATGTCGGGCGGTTCTCCTCGTTGTCCTTCCACGCCTTGAAGAACAATCCCCCGGCCACGAGAAGAATCAGGTAGACGTACCAGAACTGCCCGAAGTGATCGGTCACCGCGACCAGTGCGACGATCGGACCGGGGAGCTTGCCACCCGACGTGGTCTCAATGAGCTGGGTGAGCTGCGGGATGAGGATGGTGACGAAAATCACGATCACCCCGACCACCGCAAGGATCAGGAAAGCCGGATAGATCATCGCGAGGATGAGCCGTGACCGAAGTTCCGAGAGCGTCTTGAGGTAGTGGGCCTGGCGGTTGAGGATCGTGTCCAGCGCCCCCGATGCCTCGCCCGCCGCCGCCAGCGAACAGTAGAGCGGCCCGAAGCTCGGGCTGGTCCGCTTGAGCGCGACCGAGAAGTTGGTTCCGTCGCGCACCATGTGGCGGATGCTTTGGGCGACCTCCTTGAGCGATCCCAGCTCCTGCCGGTTCTCCATGGCCCGAAGCGCCGGCTCCAACTGGAGGCCGGCCGCCAGCATGTCGGCCAGTTCCTCGGTGAAGAGAACGACCTCCGGTTGCTTCAGCCGGATCAGCCCGTCGGCGCCGGTGGTCGCCGAGGATTCCTTGTTCGCCTTCGCCTTGCGCGGCGCGGGACGGTTGGACATTTCGGCGGATGCCTGCTTGATCGAAACCGGCTGCAGGCCCTTGCGGTCGAGCAGGCGCAGCGCCTCGTTGCGGTCGCCGGCATCCAGCTTGCCGGTCTGCACGCCTCCGCCGGGGCCGAGAGCTTTGTAGGTGAACGCGGGCATGAACTCTTACTCTCCGCCGGTATCAGTCGCCGTCACCGAGATCACTTCCTCGATCGTCGTCGTCCCCTGCATCACCTTGTACCATCCGTATCCGCGCATCGGGACGTAGCCGTCCTTGACCGCCTGCATCCGAATCTCCGGGGCGGGCGCACTGTGGGCCACCAGTTCCTGCATCGCATTGCTCAGGACCACGACCTCGTAGATCGCGAGTCGACCGGAAAAGCCGGTGTCACGGCAACGGTCGCAGCCGTTCGCGGAATACGCCTGGCCCTCGAGGTTGAGGGGGATGCCGAGATCGCGCCGATCCTGCTCACTCAACTCGCGGGGGGTCTTGCAGTGATCGCACAGACGACGCACGAGGCGCTGGGCCAGGAAGGCACGGACGGCGGCCGACACCAGGAAAGGCTCGACCCCCATGTCGGTCAGACGGCTGATGCCGCCGAGCGCGTCGTTCGTGTGCAGGGTGGAAAAGACCAGGTGACCGGTGAGCGAGGCGCGGATCGCAATCTCGGCCGTTTCCAGGTCCCGGATCTCACCTATCATCACGATGTTCGGGTCGGCACGGAGGATGGACCGCAGGCCGGCGGCAAAGGTCAGGCCGATGTCCGACTTCACGGCGATCTGCATCACGCCCGGCAACTTGTTCTCGACCGGATCCTCGATCGTCACGATCCGCTGGTCGGGCCGGTTGATCTCGCTGAGGAAGGAGTAGAGGCTGGTCGACTTGCCGGAACCCGTCGGACCGGTGATGAGAATGATGCCGTTCGGCAGATCCAGCAGCTGCTCGATCTTGTGCCGGACGAAGGGCTCCATGCCGAGGCGGTCGACATTGAAACGCTGCTGGTTGAGGAGACGCAGCGAGACGCTCTCGCCCTCGACGGTCGGCACGGTCGCGACCCGGACGTCGATCGTGGTGCCCTCGAAGGACAGGTTGATCCGGCCGTCCTGCGGAAGCCGGCGCTCGGCAATGTCGAGGCGCGACATGATCTTGAGTCGCGCGATCACCGAGCTTTGCAGGGCCTTGATGTTCTCGGGAACCGCGACCTCGACCAGACCACCGTCGATGCGGTAGCGGATGCGCAGGTTGTCGGCCAGCGGCTCGACGTGGATGTCCGTCGCCTGCTGGTCGAGCGCCTCGCGGATGATCTGGTTGACGAACTTCACGACGCTGGCCTCCTCATCCTCGTCATCGTCGATGACGTTCGCCTCGTCGGCATTCTCGAGGTTGGCGAAATCCATCTCCCGTCCCTCGAGAATCTGCTCGAAAGTATCGGCACCCACCCCGTAGAGGCGACGCACGGCTTCGTGCACCCGCCGGCGGGAGGCCATGCACCACTCGACCGGGATCTCGATTTCCTGCGCCACGGCCTGGCGCGCGACCAGGTTGAAGGGATCGAAGGTGGCAAGCTTGAGCCGTGGGTTCTCCTCGTCGCCGAGGATCTCGACCGGCAGCAGGCGGTACTTCAGCGCGACCCGCGGTCCGCAGGCCTCGCGCAATGGCAGCGGTGCCTCGGGCTGGGGAATGCTGCTCAGCCACTCCATCCCGATCGCCTCCGCCAGTTCGCGCATGTAGGCCTCCTCGTCCACGACGCCCGCATCGAGCAGGTCGTCGATGGGCGAGCGCTGTCGCTGAGATGCCGATTCCAGCACCTCCTCGACCTTTCCGAGGTCCTGGCAGCCGCTGCGGCGGGCGGGTTCGATCAGAAGTTCGGTCATTCGGCTGGACGTCTTCTCCTTTAAAACCACCCGGCCTGCAACCTTGTCTCTGGAAAATCCGCCCATCGATCCGAGCCCCCCGAGATCGGTGCTCGCGGTCGCGAGACGGATTTCTCAAGCCTTCCCGCGGAATCCGCGGTAGTCTGCGCCGTGATGAAGGGCTTCCTCCTCATGGCCGCCGCCGGCTTCCTGACGACGGTCAGCGGTCTCGAGGTGCTCCGCCCCACGCCGCTGCGGTGCGAGCCGGTGAAAGGTGAGACCCGCACCTGGGACACCCGCCATTTCCGCATCGTCTCGGAAGTCGACCTGCCCGAGTTCGACCTCCACCGGCTCGCGGTGGTTGCCGACTCGACGGCCCGTGCGGTCGGGGCCCACCCGATCGCGTGGTTTGATCCGCCCCGGCATCACCGGCCCGAGCTGCGGATCTTTCGCGACGCGGAGAGCTACGAGAACGGCGGCGGGGCTCCGGGCAGTGCGGGATCCTACGTCTGGGGCGAAGCGGCGGTCGCACTCGACGCCGGGCACCTGTTTCCACCGGTCGATCCCCAAAGTCGGCTCCGGCCGATGCCCGACGAAGCCACCGTCGTTCATGAAATCGTGCATCTTTGCATGCACGGATCGCAGGGGCAACTGTCCCAGTGGTTCAGCGAGGGGATTTGCGAATACTACGCCGCCGCTCACCTCGGCGGTGGCCGCTTCGATTTCCGCGACATGGACCGCCAGATCCGCCGACACGTCCGCAGGCGCTTCGGCGACGAGGTCGAGGTCATTCCAGCCCTGCCGCTCGACCAGATCGTCGGCCTCGACCACAGGGCCTGGCTGAGGCTGATGTTCCGGATTCCGGCGGAAATTCGCTACCATGGCTACATGTCCGCGCTGCTCCTCACCCACTACCACCTGCATGGCACCGAGCGCAGGAAAGCACTTGAGGAATGCTTCTCCGCCAGGCCCGTCGAGAATCCTCAAAGCTTTGACCGTCTGGGAGATACAACGAGCGATCTCGAGAAGTCACTGGCCGCGTACTGGCGGTCCCGCGGGCTGGGAATTTCCTTCGAGAAAGGCCCCTGAACCCGCCCGGCGAGCTTGATTGTCTCGCTTAGGTAGAAGTTCGTATCATTTTATGCTTTATTTTTCTAAAATAATTGGCATCTTTCCAGCGTGCTTCGGCACCGGTCCACCAGATCGGGCATGCAACCAGCCGCTTATTCGGACTCCGGGGGGAGGTCGCTGAGCGGTGCAGCTCGTTCGGGATTGGGCTCAGAAAAGGCGCGAGTTGCGAATCCGGGGGGAATCCAGCTCGCGTCTTTCTTTTTGCCCGGCGGCCTCGCTCCCCCGCGTCTGAAGCGCAGGCTTACAGTTCGTTGTATTTGAGGTTGTTCCCTTTGGCTTTCTCGACGGGGTAACGTTTCTCGTTGCGGTCGATCTTGGCCGCCATTTCGGCACCGAGGTCGAAGCCGAGCCGATCCGCCATTTCCAACAACAGAATCCCGACATCGGCCATCTCCGAACCAATTTCAGCCCGCTTCGCCGCGACCCGGGCATCGATCTGCTCCGGTTGCTGCCAGACGAAGTGCTGCATCAATTCCCCCGCCTCCGCCGCGATCGCGACGGCCATGTCCTTGGCGTTGTGGTAGGCGTCCCAGTCGCGGGCGGCGGAAAACTCACGGATGCGGCCGGTCAGCTCGCGGATCGAATCGGACATGCCACCGGAGATCGCAGCCGACCCGCTTTCTGCCAAGCGGATTCCCGCGGCCTTCCTCAATCATCCGAAACGGACAATTCGAGCGCCCGCCGCATCAAGCGGTGGTCTTCGCGGTGGATGGGATCCACCTCGCCCCGGCCCGCGAGGGCGAGCGCCTGCCGAAGCTGATCCTCATCGGCCTCGGCGCGCAGCCAGCGCCCGAAGACGGCAGTGGCCACGGCGTGGTGCATTCCGGGATTCCCCATCGTGCAAGCCTCCGCCAGTTCGAAGGACTGCATCGCGGATCCCATCAGCACAGTCAGTTGCCCGGGGTCGGCCGTCTCGTCATCGAACTCGACGAGGATCAGCGTCGAGCGACCAGCGGACAACCCGACCTCGAGGGCATCGTCGTCGCGGGTTCCGAACGACCCGACCACCCGGCGGTTGCTCCTGCTTTCGGAAAGCACCTTCAGGTCGTCGACGGCCTCGTCGCCCGTGGCAAGCTGAACCCCGATCCAGCGCGACCCGCCCCAGTCGAGACGGTACAGCCCCAATTTCAGGCCGCCCACCTCGCGATCGGTTGGCAGCGTCACCGAGTTGACCATCTCTTCGACCCTGACGGCGCCCGCCGGTGGCAGTTCCCCCTTCTCCTCGATCCAGCGGCGAACCCAGGTCGGGCTTGCCGTTCCCACCGCCACCGGAAGGCGCAGCACCGCGGAGTTGCTGAACGAACTCTGGTTGGTGGTTGCCGGGAGTTCGGTCGCCTCCGGCAAGGGACCCTGCGAAAGCTCGCGCGCGACGGATTCCAGAAAATCGCCACTCGCCGTGGAAGCGCCACCACCGCCGGTGGTCGCATGGGCCCCACCTGCCGCAGCGCCGGTGACGCCTCGTCCGGGAGTCGGTCCGGGCTGGGGAAGCAGCGCGACCTCGCGCGCCGTCGGCCCCTCGACCCGCCCGGGCCCGTCCCCGAGCCGGCTCATCAACACCGCGGTGAAAGCCACCACCGCCGCCGCACCCAGACCGGTGAGCCAGGGCAGACGCGACCGCTTCGCCGAACGAAGTTCGACGATCTTCCCGGAAGTTTCCTCCCGGCCCGCACGGAGCACTGCCTCCCGCTGTGCCGGACGCAGCTCCACGGCCCCTTCCGGCCCCAGCGTGTCCTTGAGAAAACCGGTCATCACACCCGCCTCGCGCAGGGCCATGCCCACCGCCGGGTCCGAGGCACCGGCGCGCTCGATCTGCCGCGCCTCCTCACTCGACAACTCGCCGAGGTGGTAGGCTGTGATCCGGGGATCGTCGGGTCGAATGTTCATCATCATTGGGAGTCGAAAAGGTCCGGTGGAAGGATCGACCGCAGCCGTTTCAGCCCGGCATGGATCAGGAAGCCGACGTTGCCGTTGCTGAGGCCGGTCTGCTCGCAGATCTCGTGGTAGCTCAGTCCGTCGCGGAATTTCATCAGGATCACGGTCTTCTGGTTTTCGGAGAGGCGGTCGAGGTAGCGCATGACCTCGGCCACGCGCTCGTTGCGGTCGGCCTCGTCGTCGGGGCCGATCGCCTCCGACGGCAGCCCGCCGCGTTCGTCTTCATTGAGCTCCCCCATCCGGGATTCCTTGCGCAGGACATCGAGGGCGCGGTTCCTGCAGACCGTGAAGAGCCAGCTCTTCAGGCCATCCCGGACCTTCTCGACATCCTGGCGGCAGAGCCGGATGAAGGTGTCCTGAACGACGTCCCGCGCGCGGTCGAGATCGCGGACGAAGCCGTAGGCGTAGCCGATCAGCGGTGACTCATACTCGGCCAGCGCTCGTTCGATGAACTGCTCACGGGTTTCGACCATCTCGGTTCCGGGCCGCGGAGGCGGCGTTCCTGGCACCGGAACGCCCGACTCCGGGGATTCCTTGGGGAAATTTTCATCCCGATTCATTCCTGCCGGACGAAAAAGCTCAGATGTTCGAGCTCCAGGGCCAGGTCGACGTTGTTCACCTGGATCTCCGACGGCACTTCAAGCACCACCGGGGAGAAGTTCAGGATGCCGGTCACGCCCACCGCCACCAGCCGGTTCGCAATCGTCTGGGCCACCCCGGCCGGCACGCACAGGATCACCAGGCGGATTCCCTCGGCCTGAATGAACTCCTCCAGCTTCGATTCATGGTGAATCGGTACGCCGAGACCCCGCTCCCGGACCGCGTCCGGTTCGGCGTCGAACGCCGCGATGACCTCGAAGCCTTCCTTTCCGAAGCCCTGGTAACGCAGCAGCGCCGAACCCAGGTTTCCCGCCCCGACAAGCACCACGGGCTGCAGCCGCTCGCGCCCGAGCACGTCCCGGATCATCGACGCCAGCGTTTCGACCGGATAACCCAGCCCCCGCGTTCCAAACTGCCCGAAGTAGGCCAGGTCCTTGCGCAATTGCGAGGGCTTCACTCCCGCCGCCTTCGCCAGAGTCGAGGAGCTGACCGTTTCCTGACCGTTCTCCACCAACCGCTGCAGGCAGCGGTTGTAGATCGAAAGCCGGTAAATCGCCTTCTTGGGTATGTCGATCCGCTCCACGGGCGGCGGTAGCAAACGTTCGGGCGGGTGCCGGGTCAAGGGTGGAGCCGCTTCGGCGTGCCACTCAAAGTAGGCGGACGCGGCCAATCCCCGAATTCAAGCAGGGCCACCCAATCGGAACATGCCGGCTGACGGCCCCGATCCCGCTGAATTCATGCTCCGGTGCCCCGCCTGGAAAGCCCGAGTGCCTTCCAGAAACACATCCGCACCGTGCGTCGAGTCACCTTGACCCCCCGCTGAAGCATCGACCAATCGGCGGCGTCGAGACGGTCGAGGGTTTCGATCCCCAACAGCGCCGGAAGAGCGACGGCAATCCTCAGCCGGCGCGTGCGCAGGCGGCGGGCATAGTTCAGGCCATCGTCCATCCTCGCGCGCGCCACCTCTCGCCAGCGCGCGGATTCCACCAGGATCGCATCCGGCTTGGGCTCGGCCGGCAGGTAGCATCGCCCCTGCTCGAGGTCGCCGGGCAGGTCGCGAAGGATGTTCACCAACTGCAGGCCCCGCCCGAACCGCTCCCCCATGGCTTCGAGCTCTCCCGGATCGGAGCGGGAAAAGCGCGCGCCGAGCGTGGCAAAGCCGATCCGCGTCCAGAACAGGCCGACGCACCCCGCCACCCGGTGGCAGTAGTCCTCGAGGGAATCGGCATCCGGCATCCGGTGCTGGCCGGATGCCGATCGCTCGACGTCGAGCCGCTGGCCCGAAATGATCGTCGTCGCGACCGCCGTGACGTGCGTCCGCTCCTCGTCGGGCAAGCCGGCCAGTTGATCGAAGAGCGATACCATCCGTCCGATCAACGCGCGTTCCCCGGCATGCTCCTGGCGTTCACGGAATTCACCCAGATCGTCCCGCCATGCTTGATCCCCACCTCCGAGTTCTCCGGCGAAGCCCTCGAGCAGCGACCGCTTGAGCGCTGGTGCCACTCCCGGAGTATCGGCCAGGGTGTCGCTTGCCCGGGCCAGCAGGTACGCGAGCGCCACCGCCCCCCGCATCGGACGTGGCAGCACCCGGATCGAAAGATAGAACGATCGCGAGACCTCGCGCAGCAGCCGGAGATCCGGACGGCTCATCATTCAAAGCTGGCCAGCCTCTGCCGGTTCCAGGCGAGCGCCTCCTCGTACTCGTCACTGCCCGGCCGCTCACGCGAAAGGCCCTCCCAAACCTTCACCGCACGGGTGAAGGCGCTGGCCGAGAGCTCCTCCTTTTCGGCGATCTGGGCGGCGTGCCCGAGATCCCCGAGGACGTAGCCGAGCGAGCGCCGGATCTGCTCGCCACGGGCAATGCCGTACGGCGTGTCCAGTAGTCCCTCGAGCATGGTCACCGCCCGCTCCTCGGCGACGATCTCCCCTTCCCGGTCACCGGAAAAGCCGAGCATCCGCCCTTTTTCCCAAGTCAGCAGCGCGTAGCGGTAGCGGGCCATCGGGTCGCCATCCTCACCGACCGCCAAATCCTCCAGCAGCCGCAGCCCCTCCTCGTAGAGCGCCATCGCCTCCTCCGATTCGCCCCGGTCGCGCAGGATGCCGGCCATCAGGCCTCGCTGGGCGGCCAGGCGCGAGCGCGCGACCGCACTGTCCGGTCGCTGGGGGAGAATCTCGGTCAGCAGCTTCACCGCGCCCTTCGACATGGCCTCCGCATTGGAAACATCCCCGGCGAGGATCGCCGACTCGGCGATCGCGCCGTAGCAACCCGCCAGGTCCAGCCTCAGGCCGATGTTTTCCGGGTGCTCCTTGATCATTTCCAGCAGCGCGTCGGCCGCCAGCTTGCGAAGCGAGCGGGCATCCCCCATCTCGCCCATCCCGTCCAGGATGTCGGCCGAGGAAAGATAGCAGTCCACCAGCTCCGAGCGCAGGATGGCCGCATCCGGTCGCGAGTCGGCCAGCATGTTGAGCGACTCGGTCGCGCGGTGGAGCTGTTCCAGCGCACGGCCCTCTTCGCCCCCGTCGGCGAGCAGCATCGATTCGTGGAGATCCAGCGTGGCCAGCAGATAGGCCACCCGGTCACCGTCGATCTCGGACTGCGGCAAGGCCTCGAGCTCCGCCCGCGCCTCCGCGAAGGCGCGACCGGCATCCGCATCATTCCGCTCCTGCATCAGCAGGGCGAGCACCAGCCGATCCGTCGCCAGCCGGAGATCCAGCTCCGGCCCTTCGTCCAGAACCTGCGCCGATTCGATCGCCGACTCGATGCGCTCCGAGGCCTCGTCGGGCTCGCCCTTTGCGAGGGAAATCTCGGCAAGCTGCAGCCGGGCTCTCGCCCGCTCCGGTTCGAGTTCCTCCACGTCCGCCGTCCTTTCGATGAAACGCTCGAAGTAGTCCTCCAACCGCGACAGCCTCAGCTCCCGCCCGTCGAGCGGCGGCAACTGCCGATGACCCTCGGCCATGGCCCAGGAAAACAGCCGGTCGCCGATTTCCCGCGACTCCTCGATCCGGGCAAGCCAGGTCGAGCGCTCCGTGGTCAGCACGCGTCGCGCCTCGGCGGCATCCGTTTCCGCTGCTTCTCTTGCCGACACGGCGGTGCCGAGTTCCTGCTGCAGGCCCGCGATTTCGGAGGCCCGCTCCGTCACCTCGCGGGTGAGCTGGCTCTTCACCAACTGCCAGAGGAACACCATCGTCACCAGCGCCGCCGCCAGCAACCCGGCTGCGATGCTCGCCCGCCAGGCGGCCCGCTGGGAGCGCCGGCGCTGGTCGAGCACGGCGTCGCGCCGTTCCTCCTCGTCGATCGCCACCTCGGCCTCGCGCATCGAACGCCGGACTTCCAACGCATTCGCCGGGCGCGCCTGGGCGTCGAGCGAAAGGCAGGCATCGATGATCTCGCGGTAGCGTCGGTCGAGTTCGTTGGCCGGCTCGTCCGGCCACTCGATCGCCGCGTGCCCCTCGAGGGTCGTGGCAATCCTGCCCAGATCCGCGGCGATCCCGTCGCGGCTGATCTCCCCCTCCAGCGGAGCGACCTGTTGGAAGGTCTCGTCGCAGCGCGGAAATGATCCGGTGAGCAGCCGGAAGGCCAGCACGCCGAAACTGAAAACGTCCCAGCGGTAACCCTCCTCTTCCAGGTATCCCTGCGGGTGCCGCAGCTGTTCCGGCGGTTGATAGAGACAGGCATCCGTGAAATCGAGAGTCGCGATTCCCGGCATGTTGCCGAGAGCCCAATCGATCAGCAGCACCTGGCCCTGCTCGTCGAAGAACACATTGCCGGGCTTGAGGTTGCCGTGGGCCACCTGGCAGGCGTGAAGCGACGCCAGCCCGTCGAGGATGCCCAGCACCACGTCCCATGAATCATCACCCGGGAATTCCCCGATCCGGTGCTGCAGACTGCGCGGCCGCCAATTGCCGTCTTCGGTGGGATCCGCCAGGCATTCGGTCACCCGCACCGCCGGCCTCGAGTGGAAATCTCCTTCGAGAATCGGCAGGATCCCGTCGGGCCATCCGGCCTTTTCCAAGCGCTCGGAGGCCTGCTGCAGGAGCGAGCGGTTGACGGCCATGCCGTCGAGCAGCTTGACGGCCGTCACGGTGCCGTCGGGCTTGACGGCACGAAAGACCGCACCGCTGCTGCCGGAGGCCAGCAGTTCCCTTTCGCCAAAGGCCTCGAGTTTCGGGGCTTGCATCGGCAAAACTCTAGCGCCCGAAGTCAGGAGGCCAACCCTTCAATTCCGGGAAAATCCGGGGCCTCCGGGACGCCTCGCATCACTGCCAAGCAGAGATCCAAAGCGCTGGCTCATCTGCACCCTGTGGTGGCCTGCCACCCGTAGCTCCGGGCCTCGAAGCCCCCCGACGCTCTGCGAGCTATGGGGGGCACCACCCTCCGCTCCGGCCGCGCTTCGCTTGCCGGAGCGGAGGGTGGTGGAGCGTAGCGGATTCGAACCGCTGACCCCCTGCATGCCATGCAGGTGCTCTACCAACTGAGCTAACGCCCCTGAACCCGGACTTTCCCCCGGCGAGGTGGCGGTTGATAGGAGTATCCCCCCACCGGCGCAAGAAGAATTTCCCGGCTACCGCGCGCCTGCCAGAATCCGCACCAGCGTGGCAAGATGGGCGGTGGCCTGCGCATGCACGCCGGGGCCCGGAAGAACGTCGTCCTGCTCGCTGGGGAGGACCATCGCCCGGGTCGAAAGCCTCACGGCGGGGGCTCCCAGTTCTTCAAGCAAGGAGGCGGGATCGTGATCCTCACCAAGACAGATGGTTTCCGCCCCGGCAATCCGCACCCGGTTCTCGAAGCTCTCCAGCAGCGCCGTGTTCCTGGCCGACACGATCAGGTCGGCCGCCGTTCCGGTCGCCTCGACCACGATGATCAGTTCGACATCGCCGAGTTGATCCATCAATTGCCGGCCGACCTCCCGCACAGGTGCGTCCAGATCGTAGGCGTGGGGTACGAAGGCGAAGGTCACCGGGCGACCAAGGGTCTCGCCGGCCATGGCCTGGGCAATCGCGAGCACCGACGCCAACCCGGTGCCATTGGCCTCGACTCCCGGACTGCCCTCACGGGAATCGTAGCCGGCGACCACCGCCAGAGGCTTGCCCTCGCCCGGCAAGCGGGCAAGGACCAGCGGCCAGGTTCCCTCCGGCGTGGTCGGTCCCGGATGCATCTCCAGCGCGTAGCCGGCATTCTCGGGACCGAGCGAACTCCGGATCATCGCCGAGACCCGCTTCAGGCCGATGTGGCCGCGGTCGGACCCCAGATGACGGGGGCCGGCGATCTCGACGATCTTGCGCAGGTCGCTTTCGAGTCCCTCGGCAGAGATCGGCGTCTTGAACTTCGCCTGCTCGGGCTGGTTCTCCCCGCCGCGGTTCCACAGCCACAGACCGATCCCCGTCGAGATCACCAGCCACAGGGGCAGCAGGCTCAGAAAAATCACCACGCCGCGCCGCGGCCGCCGGTTTTCACTGCCATCCATCTCGGTCACGTCCATCCCTCACCGCAGCGCTCGTCCGGCGCAAGCGCGATTTTCAAGGGACGGACGGCAGCAATTCCCCGGTCGCGGGTCAGCGGGCGGCGTCCACCAGGCGGGCCAGGCTCTCGCGGTAGGCTTGCAGCTCGGTGGAGGTCTCGATCTCGAGCGCGGCATCCACGGCCTCAAGGGCACCTGCATAGCGGTCCCCGGACACCCGCAGACGGGCGAGTTCGATCCAGGCGTCGAAGGCGGAGAGCGAATCGGCGGTCGCCCGCTGCAGCAGGGTCTCGGCAAGCTCGGGATTGCCGGCCGCAAGCTCGTGCTTTCCGAGAACCAGTGAGGACGTCCCGTCGCTCGGGTCCCTGGCAAGCAGCTCGCGCAGGATCTCCGCGCCGGCTTCCGCATCGGTTTCCGATTCGATCATCCATTGGGCCGAGAGCCGGGTGAGCGCCACCGGGACGTCCCCCTCTTCCGGCGTCGCCTTGCCGATGAGGTCTCCTGCGAGCTTCCACTCGGCCTGGCTCATCGCGACGGCGACGAGCCCCAGCGTCCGGTCGAGCGCGGGCTTCCGTTCACCGGCGAAGGCCGCCTCGACCATCTCCGTCGCGTTCTCAACACGCCCCGCCCTCAGGTGAAGATCCGCGAGCAGCAGATGGCCATCGGGATCGAGCACTCCGAGGCGCCGGGGCAGTTCGAGGGTCTTGACCGCATCCTCCGGGCGATCGAGATCCATCAGCAGGGATGCTTGCAGGACGGCGTATCCCGCCTCCGTCGGACGCTGGCGAATCACTTCGTCGAGCAGCGCCACCGCTTCGGCGCGGGCATCCAGGTTCTGAAGGCACTGGGCCACTCCGGCTTTCCATTCCGCTGACTCCGGCTGGCCGAGCTGCGCCATCCGGTAGGCCTGCAAGGCACTCGCATACTCCCCCCGTTGCAGCCGGCAGAAGCCGAGCATGCCGTAGGTCGTGCCGTCGGAGTCACCGAGGCGCACGGCCTCCAGCAGCGATTCCAGCCCCTTCTCGATGTCCCCTTCCCTCACCCGGACCAGGCCGAGGTTGCGATGGGCCCGCCGGAACGCCGGATACTTCTCGATCGCCGCGGCGTAGGCCTCCCCGGCCTTTTCGAGTTCGCCCTCCTCGAACCGGAGGTTTCCGAGATTGAAGAGCAACGCCGCCGAATCCGACGTCAGCTTGCTGTCCTCGACCTTCTTCAACGCCCCATCGCGGTTTCCCGCCGCCATCAGCTTCTGCACCTCCAACAGCAGCCCCCTCTCCTCGGTGGAAACCACCGGTTCGATCCGCGCCTCGATCCGGTAGCTGCCGTTGAATGATTTCACGAAGGCATCGTCCTGCCAAAACGACTTCGAAACCGGCAAAGGCTCATCCGCATTGACCCAATAGCCAATGATCAACAAGAAATATCCAATAACCAAGGCGGCACGCGTCATGATTCCTCCTGATTGTTTTGGGCAGTGCGGATCGATGCGAAAATGATGGCGATCAACTCGTCGGTTTCATCGATCAGGGGTTCGATGCGCGAAACGGGGCTGACCATTTCCCACTTCCGGATGACCTTCAGCCAGATGTTGGTTTCACGAAGTTCCTTGAGTGCGATCTTTAGTTTGTGGATGAAGTCCTTCCGCGACTCCGCCGCTTGAGCCTCACCATAGTTCGGTGCCGGCGAGGTGCCACTACGGAGCATTTGTCCGCCGACATGACGTCCCGCCCGTGAGTCAGGCAGCGCTTCGGACAACCGAATCACCCTGACCGAATAGTCGATCAACCTCTCCTCAAGATCATAGCCTCGCTCCTTGGACATTGGATATTTCTTGTTGGCTGTTGGATATTGATTCCCCCTCATTTCCGGATCGTGATCGGCCAGCGCATCACGGCCTTGACCGGTTTGCCGTTGCGCGTCGGTGCGGTGAACCTTGCCGAACCCGCAATCCGCCGGGCCGGCGAAACCAACTCCGAATGGGTGGCGGAAACGACCCGCCGGACGTTCACCCGTCCGCTGGTGCTCAGCTCGACCTCGAAGTTCACCGTGCCCTGCGTGACCCCGCGCCGCGCGAGCGATGATGGGAAGGCCGCGGATCCGTGGCGCAGCAAGCGCGGCTTCGAGTCGAGTTCGTTGATCGAGTAGATCGACTTGGTCACCGCCGGCGGAGGCGAGGGCCGCGAAGGCCTCGCGGTCGGCCTTGGCTTCGGCGCCACCCGGCGGACGACCGGTTGCGGCAGCGGCGCCGGTTCGATGTCGGTGAAAAAGGTGTCCACCGGCATTTCCAGGTCGAGCGGGACATCGACCTTGGGAATGGCCACTCGGGTGGGGTCCGGCACCTCGGTGATGTTGGCGAGGGCCGGTGGTGGCGGCGGCTGTTCGGGTGGCGGATCCTCCGGTGGCGGTGGCGGCGGTTCGGGCAGGGCCGCGATCTCAACCTCCCTCAATTCCAAGTCGGTGGTGGGGACCTGCGGCATGACCAGACGCGTCAGGCCCAGCAGCGCGAGCAACGCCGCCGCCATCGCCAGGCCCAGCACTGTGGTCGTGAACTTCATTTCTCCGTGGCGAGGGATACCGATATCGCACCCGCGAGCTTCGCGGCATCGACGACCGCGACGGTGTCCTCGGTCGCGGCGGCGGCATCCGCCCGGATCACCACGGGAAGCTCGGAATCCTCTTCAAGCAAGGCCGAGACGACCGACCTCACACCGTCCATGCCGATCTCGCGTCCGCCGTGCCAGACCCGTCCCTCGTCGGTCACCGCCAGCAGGATCGCCCGCTTCTGAAGATCCTCCGCACTTGCCGCCCGGGGTTTCGAAACCTCGATCCCCGTCTCCTTCACGAAGACGGTCGTGACAATGAAGAAGATCAGCAGCAGGAACACGACGTCGATGAGCGGCGAGATGTCGAGACTCGTCGCCGACACTTCCGCGGTCGAATGTCGATAGCGTCTCATGCCCGGGGTGTCCCCGCCGCCAGGCCGCGATGGAGAAGCTTGTGGAGTTCGAGGTGGGTCGACTGCGCCTGGCGCTTCAGGAGTGCCAGCAGAAACGCCGCCGGAATCGCGATCACCAATCCCGCCTGGGTCGTCACCAGGGCCTTGGAAATCCCGGTCGAAATCGTGTCGATGGGCTCCCCTCCGGAAGAGCCCGCGAGCCCGTCGAAACTGATCAGCATTCCCGCCACGGTTCCGAGCAGGCCCAGCAGGGGTGCCATGGCCACCAGCACCGCAAGGAACGGCAGGCGCCGCTCGACCCAAGCGATCCGGTCGAGCTCGAAGGCGGCCACCCGCCGCTGCACCTCGCGCGGATCGCTCCGCTCGAGATCCAGTCCAGCCAGCTCGCGGCGGAGCCCGCGCCCGCGCCACCACACCGCCGCCACCAGTGAGTAGATCATCACCGCGACCACCAGAAGCGCCCACAAGGTGAGCCCTCCCTCGTCCAGGGTGGTGAGGATCGCGTTCTTCATTCCTTCCTCAGCGAGTTGATGAACGACAGTCCGAGTCGCTCGGTGGTCTGGACGATGCCCTGGCTCCGCCGGGCGAGGAAGGCGTGAAGGATCAGCGCCGGAATCGCCACAATCAGGCCGAAGAGCGTGGTCACCAGCGCTTCGGAAATCCCCCCGGCCAGGGGTTTCGGATCCCCGGAGCCGAACAGGGTGATCAGGTTGAAGGTGCGGATCATTCCCGAGACGGTTCCCAACAGGCCCAGCAGAGGAGCCGTCGCCGCGGTCACGGCGATCACCGGCAGCAGCGAACCCGCCTTCTGCTGCACGCCCATGAGTTTTTCGTAGAGCGTCTCCTCGACCAGCTCGACCGGCGATGAGGCGCGCTCCACCAGCGTCGTCATCACCTCCGCGGCCGGATGCGATGGCCGGGAGGCAAGCTCGGCGGCCTTGGCGGCATCACCCCCGCGCAGGGCACCCGAGATCGCGCCGACCCACGCCTCGCCGGGGTCGCGGTAGCGGGCGAAGCCGATCAGTTTCACCACACCGAAGGCAAAACTCAGCACCGCGAGGAAAAGGATCGGCCAGATCCACAGCCCTCCCTTGCGGATGAGCGCGAGCGGTCCCCCACCCACCTCCTCAAGCGCCCGTGCCTTGCCCCCGGTGACGTCGAGACCCAGCACCACCTCCTTGCCGGCGACCAGGTCGGCCACCGACCCGGGACTCTCGGAAATCACCCGCGGTCTGGCGCCGGCCCGGTCACGGACGACCGCTCCGGCGACGCCTTCGCCGGTGAACCACATCGAGGGTCCCGCCGCCGCGAAGGTCCCGCCCACCACCGCACCGGTCGGGGACGCCGCTTCACCGGGTGCCGTCGAGCCCCCCATCAATGCCTCGAGCCTATCGAGGCTTGCCTCGAGCACGACCAGCCGCTCCTGCACCGCGGCCGCCGGATCGTCGGCCTCGCCCGCCATCACCTCCGGGGCCACCCGCAACTCGGGCTCGCCGGGTCCGGACACGGTTTGAATTCTCAGTGCATGATCCTTGAGCAGCCCGGCCAGGTAGCCGGCATCACGCTCCCGGGTCGCCCGGTCGCGCTCGAGCTCGCGCATCTCCATCTCCCGATCCTCGCGGCTGGTGCGTGCGATGCGAACCAGCCGGCGCTGCTGTCGCAGCTCCAGCTCGACTTCCTCGAATTCCCTGGCCAGCAGTGGCTTCTCCTCGGCGATCGCCTGCCGCACTTCAGCAAGGCGCTCGAGCGCGCCCTTAAGGTCCGACCTGGCGTTCTCCAGCGCCGCGTCCATGTCGACGGCCCCGTGTGCGAACGAGATCGTGAGCAATGCCGCAAGCCACCTCATCGGCCGCCTCCTTCCCGCTCGATCGCAACCGGTAGCTCGACCAGTTCCGGCGGGCGCTTGCGATCCAGTTGGTCGAAGGCGCTGACGATCTCGGTCGCAAGCTCCGCCCGCTCCGTCCACTGCCAGCCATCGGTCGACGGAACCCCCACGCCCGCATTGCCTCGACGATCGGCGTAGTAGCCGCGGGCGAGGCCGAGATAGAGCACCTCCACCTCGCGATTCTCGCGGACTTCGATCGATCGGGTGATCCGCCGGTTGAACTGCTCCGCCGCACCGACCATCGCGAGGATGGCTTGCAGCGCCGGGCGGGGCTCCTCCTCCGAGCGCCATGTTTCCAATCTCAGACGATCTCCTTCGACCTCCTCGGCCAGCGGTTTCGGGAACCGCTGCGCGAGCCTCAGCATCCGCGGCCGGACGCCCGCCACCGCCTCGCGAACCTTCTCACGCGCAGCCTTGAGCCTCTCGATCTCATTGAGTCCGGCATCCCTCCGCGCCTGATACTCGTCGGCCGATCCGCCGGACTTGTCCAACTCCTCCGCCAGCAATTCCAGCTCCCGACGGTGCAGGGCCAGCAGCTCCGTCATCGACGCCTTGCGCGCCTCCCAGTCGGACTTTTCCTCCGAGATCCGGGCCTCCGTGTCGACCACCTTCGAGATCGTCTCCCGCAGCTCCACCACCGCCGCCTCTTCGGCAGCATGCACCACGGAAATCGCGAGCAGAAGGGCTCCGGTGCACGGGGTGATCAGTCTCACGGCGGCAAGCTACCTAATTGAGATTGGGGTGCAATAAGCAATCCCCGGTCAAAATCCTCGAGCCGACCCGCAGGATCGGCCAAAGAAGCACAGCGAGATCACGCTACGCTTCCATCGTTTCCAGATCTTGCAAACTTCACAAGCGGCTTCACAAGCGGCGGCGTCAGGTTTCGTTGTTGGTGATGGAGCGCCCGTCAGGCGGGCGGTGAAAAATGCCGGCCAGGAGTCCCCCGGCTGGCCCGAACAGCCACGCCAGGGCGAAGATCAGGCCCGAAGCCACCGCCATCATCCCGGAGGAGCTGGTCGCATCGGCCCCGAACCAGGCCGGCACCGCGACCGCCATCCAGTGGCCCGCCGCCGCCGCCAACACTCCCGCACCGCAGGCAATGACCAGCATCGGAACCAGACGCCGCGTCACCAGCAGGGCCGTCGCCGCCGGAACAATCAGCATCGCGATCACGATAATGCTCCCGACCGCCTCGAAGGCCGCGACCGTGGTGACGGCCACCATGGTCATCAGGAGATAATGAATGAGTTGCGATGAAAACCCCAGGGTATCCGAGAGGCCGGGATCGAAGGTGCTGAGCCGCAGTTCCTTGAACAGGATGGCGATGACTCCGAGGTTGAGGGCGGTGATGACGGCCATCACGCCGACCACTCTGGGGAACTCGAGGCCCGCCACGCGCCAGGTGTCGAGCGGCGTCAATTCCAGTGCCCCGTAGAGCACGCATCCCGGGTCGAGGTCGACCCGGTCCGCCGCCTGGACGATCATGATCAGCCCCACGGCGAACATGGTCGTGAAGACGATTCCCATGGCAGCCCCCCGGTCGACGTTTCCGAAACGGCTGATCCATTGCGTGAACACCGCCGTGAGCACGCCCACGATCGCGGCACCGACAAACATGACCAGGCTCGTCCGCGAGCCGGTCAGCAGGAATGCCGCCGCGAGGCCCGGCAGGACCGCATGGCTGATGGCATCCCCCATCATGCTCATCCGCCGCAGCACGAGGAAGCATCCCGGCAACGCGCAGGCGACGGCGCACAGGGCGCCGGCCACCACGATCCATGTGTCAAATGTGCTCCAGGACATCGTGCCTTCTCCAATCAGATTCGGTGCGGACTGCGGGGTTGCGGCACCCAGACCCCGTCGGCCCGCAGGGCCGTCTCAAGCCGCTGCACGAGATCCGCCTCCAGCACGTGCTCGACCATGTCCGCATCGCGGTCGACGTGGCTCGGGGCGATGTCGGCATGGGTCACCAGATACATTTCCCACAGGCGGTGATTGCGGGTGATCCGCGCGGCCTCGCCAAAGCCCTCCTCGGTCAGACGCAGCCGGGAACCGGGCAGCATCTCCAGATGACCCGTCCGGCGCTCGCGCCGGAGAATTCGCTCCAGTCCCCGCGAGGTCCAGGTGCGCTTCTCCGCCAGCTCGCGGCGGGAAAACGGACGGTTGTCCGGCACGGCATGCCCCGCCTCGAGAATCTCGTAGGCACCCCGGAGCACGTGCTGACGTCCGATCTTTCGACGAAGTCGACGGTGCCGGAGCCAACGCCCGAGCACCCCCCGCCTCGGCGCGAGGAACATGCTGAGAAGAAAGATCACAGCGGCCACGACCACGATCACCGCCCCCGCCGGCAGCCGGGGCGCCAGCGCGCTCACGGCCGAGCCGAGCCAGCCGCTGATTCCCCCGATCACGCCCGACAGCACCATCATCACCAGCAGGTCGTTGGTCCAGAAACGGGCAGCCGCCGGTGGCGTGATCAGAAAGGCGATAATCAGAATCAAGCCGACCGACTGCAGTCCGATCACCGTCACCGCCGTCACCATGCCCAGCAGCAGGATGTCCAGCGCCAGCACCGGCCATCCCTGCGAGGCCGCGAAGCCGTCGTCGAAACACAGCAGCTTGAACTCCTTGAAAAGGACCACGGCCAGCACCGCCACCACCGCGGCAAGCCACTGGGTCATGACAAAGTCGGCTTCGACGATCGACGCGGGTTTGCCGTAGATGAAGTCCTCCAGTCCGGCCGCGTTCGGAAGCCGTTGGACGACGCCAAGGACCGCCACGCCGAGGCCGAAGAACACGCTGAGTACCAGGCCCATCGACACGTCGTCCCGCAGGCGGGTCGTGCGCTGGATTGCAAGCATCACGAGCAGGCCGATGACCCCCGAGATGGTGGCCCCGAGCAGGAGCCCCGGCAGCCATTTCCCCTCGCCGCCCATGGCCACCATCAGGCCGAACGCGATGCCGATCCCCGGCAGGGTTGCATGCGACAGGGCATCGCCCATCAGGGAACGCTTCCGCAGCAGCAGAAACGATCCGATGATTCCCGAAGCCACCCCCAGCAACGCCGTCGAAAGCACCACCCACCGCGTGTTCTGGTTGCGCAGCAGCGGCACGTCCAGCCAATGGAACCCCGCCCCGCCCTCCGCAGACCCGGACGCCGCGAGGGCCGGAACGATCAGGCACAAGGCAAACAGGCACCCGCACCGGATTGGATCAATCCGTCGCATTTCTCAAGGCGCGCACCGCATCGTCGATCAGGTTCAGTTGCCCGCCGTAGGTCTTCTCGAGATTGGCGGCGGTGAAGGTTTCGCGGGTCGGCCCGCTCGCCACCACCCGCATGTTGAGCAGCACCAGCCAGTCGAAGTAGCTCGATACCGTCGCCAGGTCGTGGTGCACCACCAGGCAGGTCTTGCCCCGCTCGTTGAGTGCCTGCAGCAGGCGGACGATCGCCTCCTCGGTCGCGGCGTCCACGGCGGCGAAGGGCTCGTCCATGAAATAGACCCGCGCGTCCTGGGCCAGCGCCCGGGCCAGGAAGACCCGCTGCTGTTGGCCGCCCGAAAGCTGGCGGATCTGGCGCTTGGCCAGATGCGCGATGCCGACCTGATCCAGCGCCTCCATCGCCGCCTCGCGCTGCTTGCGGCCGACGGGCTTGAACCAACCCAGCTGGCGGTAGGTTCCCATCGCCACCACGTCCAGCGCGCTGACCGGAAAGTCCCAGTCGACACTTTCCCGCTGCGGCACGTATCCCACCATGCGCCGCTGGCTGCGGTAGCTTTTCCCGTAAATCGCCACTTCGCCGGAAGTCTTGGGGATCAGGTCGAGGCAGGCCTTGATCAGCGTGCTCTTGCCCGCGCCGTTCGGTCCGACGATGCCGACCAGTTTCCCCTCGGGGATGTTGAGGTCCACATCCCAGATCACCGGCTTGCGGTGATAGGCCACGGTCAGGTCGTGGATCGCCAGCGGCACGTTCGAAGGGTGTGCGGAAAGCCCCTCGCCCGCCGCGTCACCGCGGGGCGACATGGTTCGGATCAAAGTCTTCATGCCGGCGAAATTCAGTGGGAAAGTTTGCCGTTCAAGCCCCGCTCGGGGGCCTCGCCGCCCAGGGCGCGGGTGATGGTCGTCACGTTGTGGTCGATCATGCCGATGTAGGTGCCCTCATAGCTGCCCGCCTTGCCCATGGCATCGGAAAACAACTCGCCGCCAATCACCAGGTCGTGATCCTTCGCCCGCGCCCCCTCGATAAGGGCGCGAACGTTCCGGTGGGATACCGAACTCTCGACGAAGACCGCCGGGATCTTGCGCTCGACGAGAAAGGCGACCAACTCCTCGATGTCGCGGACGCCGGCTTCGGACTCGGTGCTGAGTCCCTGGATCCCACGCACCTCGATCCCGTAGGCCCTCGCCATGTAGCCGAAGGCATCGTGCGCGGTCACCAGCACCCGCTGCCCCTCGGGAATCGAGGCCAGCGAACGCCGGGCGTAGTCATCCAGCTTCTCCAACTGCTCGAGATACGCGTCCGCCCTGTCCGAATACTCCCCGGCGTTGTCCGGATCGAATTGCGAGAGGGCCCTCTCGATCACCTCGACACCCTTCATCCATCCCCGCACGTCCATCCAGACGTGGGGGTCGTGATGACTTTCGGAGTCGACGATCACGTAGTCCCCCTGTTCCGCGATCGTCTCGGTCACGGCGAAGACCGGCCTCCCCCGCCGGGCCACGCTGACCAGCACGTCGCCCATCTTCCCCTCGAGCCTCAGGCCGTTGTAGAATACCACGTCCGCCGACTGCAGGCGTTTCACATCCGTGCTGGTCGGCTTGTAGAGGTGGGGATCGACCCCCTCCCCAATGATTCCCGTCACGTCGGCCCGCGGTCCGGCCAACTCGCGCGCGACGTCGGCCACCATTCCCACCGTCGTCACGATCCGATAGGGATAGCCCGCGGGACCGCCCGAAGCCGCCGATGCCTGCTCACTTTCGCAACCCGCGGTGAACAGCACACCGGGCACCGCCAAGCCGAGCCCGAGCCGCGTGAACTTGCTTTTCTTAGTCATGGCTAATTTCCGTAGGTGCTACCAGTCTTGCTGGCAAACCAAAATTTCTGAAGACACAAAAAGTTTTTGCAGGACGAGCGATCTTCGGTCAGGCTCCCGCGTCATGACGGAGGCACAAGTGGCAACCCCGGCAGTGGAGGACTACCTCGAGCAGATCCACCAACTCATCGAGGGCAAGGGCTACGCCCGGGCGGTCGAGATCGCCGAGAATCTCGGCGTGGCCCAGGCCAGCGTGTCGAACATGCTCCAGAAGCTCGACCAGGACGGCTTCGTGGTGCGCGAGAAATACCGCGGCATCACCCTCACCGACCACGGCCGCAAGGTCGCCGAGCGCATCGTCGTCCGGCACGACCTGCTCACCCGCCTGCTGCGCGCCTTCGAGTTGCCGGAGGACATCATCTATCGCGACGTCGAGGGCATGGAGCACCACATCAGCCGGCCGACCCTCAAGGTCCTCACCGCCATCTGCGAGGAACTGGAAGGCGACCCCGCCCTCCGGCGCAAACTGCGCCGGCGCGTCCAGAAGGCGTGATCCCCGGCACGCCATCGGTGCGTCGTCAATCACCCGGGTTCGCAGCCATGGCGTCCCCCACCCCTACTTGCGGATGCGGAGGCCCATGCGAGGATGCGGCGCATGGAACCGAAACGCGTCCTCATTCTCGGCGGTGGATTTGCCGGCCTCTCGTGTGCCCGGAAGCTCGCCAACGACAAGCGCTTCGGGGTGACGTTGATCGACCGCACCAACCACCACCTGTTTCAGCCCCTGCTCTATCAGGTCGCCACCGCCTCGCTCGCCGCCCCCGACATCGCCCGGTCGCTGCGGCAGATCCTCGAGAAGGCCTCCAACGTCACGGCCTTCATGGACGAGATCGATGCCATCGACACCGGGGCGAAGACGGCGACGGGAAAATCAGGGCGACAGTATGAATGGGACTATCTGGTCCTCGCGACCGGCGCGCAGACCTCCTTTTTCGGCAACGACGACTGGGAAAGGAACACGCTCGGCCTCAAGACTCTGGAGGAAGCGCAACGGATCCGGCGCACGGTCTTGTCCAACCTCGAACAGGCCGAGCTGACCGGTGATCCGGCGGAGCGCCGCCGCCTGATGACCGTCGCCATCGTCGGCGGCGGACCGACCGGGGTCGAACTGTCGGGAGCCTTCGCCGATCTGGTCCACCGCTCCATGCGCAGCGAATTCCGTCAGATCGACACCTCCACGCTCCGGATCATCCTCATCGAGGGATCGTCGCGGATCCTCGAGGCCTACGACGAGGACCAGAGCGAGTATGCCCGGGTACGCCTGAAATCCCTCGGAGTCGACGTCTGGACCGGTCGCAGGGTCTGCGGCGTGGAGCACGAGAAGCTGGTCTTCACCGACGGACGGACGCTGGAGGCATCGGCCATCATCTGGGCCGCCGGGGTGCAGGCGAGCCCGCTGACCCGTCAGTTCGACGTCGAACCGGCGGATCGCGGGGGACGCCTCGAGCCGCTCCCGGATCTTTCGCTCCCCGGCCACCCCGATGTCTTCGTGGTCGGCGACCTGGTGCGCATGAAGGACATCGACGGAGTTCCGGTCCCCGGGGTGGCACCCGCCGCGGTGCAGATGGGGGATCACGTGGCGAAGGTGTTGAAGGAAGAACTGCGGCTGGAAAAGACGCGTTTCGCGGATCGGAAGCACGAACTCCGCCCCGGGTTCCGCTATCGGGACAAGGGACTGATGGCAATCATCGGCAAGAACCACGCGGTCGTGAAATCGGGCAAGCTCCGCCTGCGCGGCTATGCCGCATGGATGGCGTGGCTGCTCGTTCACATCCTCTTCCTCATCGGCTTCCGCAACAAACTCGCCGTGCTTCTGAGCTGGGCCTTCGCCTACCTGCGCAACAGCCCGGGGGCGCGCATCATCGTCCATCCCCCGGGAACCGAACCGAAACATTCGGCACCCACTCCTCCGTAGTATCCCTGACCCATGAAACCATCACTCATGCTCCCCGCCGTCGCCATCGGTGCGGCGACCATCGCCTTCATCGTCGGCCGCATGACGGCTCCCAGCGCTTCCAATGCCGCTGGCTCCGGTTCCGACGGCATCCCGCCCCGGCCCGATCGACCCACCGCGGCCGCGGTGCAGGAATCGGCGAAAGGCAGCACGCGTAGCCGCCCCGAGGCCCTGCCGCGGGTCGACCGCGAGTCGGCAGCCGAGGAAATGGTGCGCATCCTCAACGGATCGGATCCGCTGTCCCGCACCCAGGCGTGGCTTGATTTCGTCAACTCGCTGGGAGCCGACGAGTTCGAGGCGGTGATCGCCGACATGCGCGCGAAGGGTCTGCAAACCGCCAACATGGAAGCCTACGCGCTGGTCCTCACCGCCTGGGCGAAAGTCGATCCCTACGCCGCCCTCGACTACGCCAAGGAAAACACGGGCTCGCCTTTCGCCCGCAACACGATCCTCGCCGCATGGGCCCAGACCGATGCCGAGGGCGCGATCCTCTGGGCGAAGACGAATCACGACGGCGACGGGGCCAATCCGTGGATGGTCGGCGTGATCAAGGGACTCGCCACCACCGACCCCACCCGCGCCACGCAACTGATGAGCGAGATGCCCTACTCTGAAGAGCGAGGACGCGCGCTCGCCGCCATCATGCCGCAGATGATGGCGCAAGGGCCGGACGCCGCCAAGGCATGGATCGCGGGCATCACCGACGAACAACTCCGCGACGGCGCGGTCCGCCGAGCCGCCGAGGATCTCGCGCGTCTCGACCCCGCCGGCACCGCCGATTGGCTGGTGGCCAATCCCGGCAACGGCGCGATGCGCTCGATGGATGACGTCATCTCGATCTGGGCCAGGGAGGACGAAGCGGCCGCGCAGAGCTACTTCCAGAGCCTGCCGAGCGGCGATCTCCGGACCAGTGCCCTGCGCGGACTGACCAACCAGATGGCCCTCGAGGATCCGGCCGCCGCCGCCAGCTTCCTCGACCGGCACGCGGCCGATGCCGACGACAACGTCTACCGCCAGTTCGCCTGGCATTCCTTCAGCCAGGATCCCGCCGTCGGTGCCGACTACATCGCCATGATCCAGGACCCCAACGATCGTGACCGCACCTACCGGAGGATGCTCGATGGCTGGCTGCGACGCGACTACGATGCCGCCAGTAATTGGATTTCCGGTGCCCAACTCCCCGAGAAGGTCGACGGCTATCTCCAGCGACGGATGACCGAGCTCGGCCAGCGGGAGAACTGAGTCTCCGGATGGTCACGATCCCGGACTGCCTCGCCCTCCGGCCGGCAGCCCGCGATAGAACCAGGCGAAGGCGAGGGTCAATACCGCGATGAAAGCCCCAAGCCACGCCCAGTAGGACAGCCAGCTCCCCCCATCCGTGCCGGCGGTCTGGTCATACCAGACCCGCACCATGATCGTCCCGGCCAGCGAGCCGATGCCATTCGAGACCAGCGAAAGCAGGCCCTGCGCCTGACCCCGCAACTCCGGTGCCACCCGGCGGTCGAGGAAAAGCTGGGCGGTGATGAAATACAGCGTGTAGCACAGTCCGTGCAAGGCGATGCCCGTCAGCAGCCCGGTCCGCTCCCCCGAATATCCGGACCAGGCGAAAAGCGCGTAGCGCAGGACTGATAGAAGCAAGGCGGTCAGCAGCAGGGTCTTGACCCGGAAGCGGCTCATCAGGGCCGCCATGAGCAGCATCGCCGCAATCTCGCTCCACTGCCCCATCGCCATCGTTGCCGCGACCCGCGTGTCGCCCGTTTCCTCGAGATGCCGCGGCAACCACATGTAGAAGGCAACCAGGGGCATCGAAAGCAGCGCGGTGGTCGCGAAGAACACCAGATGGTCCCTTTCGCGGAGCAGGCGGAACGCATCGAAGCCCATCAAGGTCCGCCACGAACGGGAGCGTCCCGGAGGGGGCGTGTCGGGGAGTGTGAAAGCGAGAAGACCTCCCAGCAACCGCACAACCGCGGCGGCATAGCCCGCCACCGGTGAGGCGTCGGCATTGAGCACCAGACTCGTCACGTAGCCCGCCGCAAGCCAGCCGAGGGTCCCGCCGAGCCGCACCACGGGAAAGTCGCGCTCGCTGTGCCGCAGGTGCCGCATGCAGATCACCGCGAGCGTGCTCCACATCGATGCCCCGATCACCGAGCTGGCAAAGAACAGGCCCAGAAACCACCACGGACCCATGCCCGCGTCCAAGGTGACGAACCCGGCTCCCAGCAGCAGTGCGCTGACCAGCCCGGCCCATCCCAGCAGTCGCTGGGCCGAGAACCGGTTGTCTGCCAGCGCCCCGATCCACAGCGGCGAGATCATCGACGCCAGCGGGAACGCCAGCCAGGCCCACTGCAATTCGCTGCTGTCCAGCCCGGCCTTGAGCAGGATGTTGGTGAGCACCGGCACGTAGAAGCCCGGCGACATCCCGATCAGGAAAAACATCGCCGACAGCCGCCCCATCATCCCCGCCGGACTCCGTTCCGTTGCCACCGCGCCACGCTAGCCACCTTCACGCGGCCCGCAAGCCCGGGGGAGAGCGGCGCGACAGCCCGACCCGACAAGCTGTCGCAGCCGCGTCAATTTGTTCCAAGTGAGTGCAATGATCGTCGCGAGCAACAAACCTTTTACTCCGTTCATTTTCAGCGACTTGCACCAAACCAAAAGCGTCTGGCATTCCGCCTGCCTAGTAACTTCCCGACAACCAAACCAACACACCATGATCCTTGCCCAACACTTGAGAAACACGAGCCCCTGGCTCAGCGACTTCGGTCGCCTGTTCGATGCCGCCCTGCGCGGCGTGGTCACCACTCCGGCCGACCTTCGCGTCCATGAGGACGACGATGGCTGGAGTCTCGAAGTCGACTTCCCCGGTGTCAGCCGCGACGAACTCGACCTCGAGTTGAAGGAAAAGGCCCTCCACCTCCGCGTGAAGGACGACACCCGCTACCGGTTGCCGCTTGGCGACAAGGTCGATGTCGGTGCCGTCGCGGCCCGCTTCGAGGACGGCGTGCTGGCGATCCGGCTTCCGAAGGCCGACGCCACCCGTGACACCCATCGAATCGAAATCCACTAACCTGAAATCCATCATGAACAACGAAACCAATTGCTGCGAATCTCCGGCGACGGAGAACACCGCCATCACCACCCGCGAGGAGCGGCCCACCCGCCTTGCCGAGCCGGCATGGAACGCCACCCGGCGTGAAGACGGCGCCGACATCGAGGTGGCCCTGCCGGGCGTCCGCAAGGAGGACCTCAACGTCGAGGTCAGCGGCTCCCGCCTCGTGGTCGAGGCCAAGCGCGGATCCGCGAATTCCCCGGGTCGGCTCATCCACGGCGAACCGGCACCCGACGGCTACCGGCTCGAACTTCGCCTCGGAAACTCGCTCGACGGGAGTGCGCTCAGCGCCCGACTGGAGTCGGGCCTGCTCCGCCTCGCCATCCCCCTGGTCGAGGCGGCGAAGCCAAAGCGCATCGAAATTGTCTGAGTTGGAGCGCGGTTGCTCCCATCCCAGGCCCGCTCCCTTCGGGGGGCGGGCCTTTTCTGTTTGTCGAGCGTTCCGCCGACCCTCCGGGACGGAATCGATTGCCGCATCCCCACCGGCTAATCTCCGAAGGCCCTCCGGGCCATGCTGACCAACTCCGCAACAGCTCCAGAGTTTCATGGAACGGCGTCACTCGCATCCACGTTCCGATTCTCGGTTGATCCGGAACGCGCAAGGATCCAGAGTGTCTCCATGCAGGCCGTCACGGATCAGATTCGGAACTTTCTCCAATACATCGCGGTCCAGTTCATCGAGCACCCGGAGCGCGCGCAGCTCAAGGTTGCCGAACTCGGTCCCAAGCGACTTCGCTTCAAGCTGGTCCTGGAGAGTTCCGACGTCGCCCTGCTGATCGGTCGCAACGGCTTCAGCGCCTCCGCGATCCGCGGCGTGCTCAAGGCCGCCGCCGAACGCGCCGACGTGCAGGTGAACCTTCAGGTCCACTCCCACGAGGAGGAGGCAGAGATGCTGGCCCGCGAGGAAGCCGGCTCCTGAGTCATGGCCGCGGCACCGTTGATCATCGGTCTGGAGTCGACCTCCCTGACCGACACCGACCGGCGGCGGATCGAGCACCTTCAACCTGCCGGGTTCCTGCTGCTCGAGCGGAACCTCGAAACGCCCGGGCAGATTCGCTCGCTGACCGATTCGTTGCGTGAGCTTGACCCCGGGCTGCCTCCCATCATCGCGGTTGAGGAGGAAAGCGGTCGCTTTTCCCATCTTGGCCGACTGGTGCACCCGACCCCCACCCCGGCGCATCTCGGGGCCCGGGAAACGCCGCGATCCATCGCTGAACACGGCGCCGCCACCGGCGTCCTGCTGTCGCTTCTGGGCATCAACCTGAACCTGGCCCCGGTGCTCGATCACGATCCGTCCAACCCCACCGAAGAACGTTGCTGGCACCGCGACGTGCAGCGGATCATCGATCATGCCGGCATGTGGAACCGCTGGCTGCGCAAGCAAGAGATCCGCTCGGCGGCCAAGCACTTCCCGGCAGGCGGACGCAGCTCGGGGTCACCGGTCACGCTCCGCGACTTGCTGGCCGGGGACCTGATCCCCTTCACGGCGCTGATGACCGAACTCGACGCCATCGTCGTCGGCCACCAATCCCTGCCCGCCCTCGACCCCGAGCGACCGGCATCCCTGTCGAAGCGAATCGTTTCCGCCTTGCTGCGCGACCAACTCGGCTTCGACCGACACCTGGTCCTCTCCGACGACCTCAGTCACGACGCGTTTCGATCGCAGTTTCCACTGGATCAAGCCCTGCCGGCTGCGCTGGCCGCAGGAAACGACCTCGCCATCGTCGCCCGCGATTCAACGGAGCTCGAGCAGGCCGCCGCCTGCCTTGCGAAAACTCTCGCACCCCAGCGTCAGGACGCCGAGATCCGGATCGAACGCTTCCGCAAGAAGCTGGCCTTCCCACCTCCGTGGTCCGAAGATCGCTGGAAGACCACCGCCGGAAAGCTTCTCAAGGCATGACTCCGACGATTCCGTAAAATGCCTTCACAGACGGACCGCGAGCTTCAGCTCGCTCCAGTGGCGGAATAGCGGCTCTAGCCCGCGGTCCGTTTCCAAGCTCAGGCCTCTCTCACGCACTCGACTCCCACCCATTCGGTCTCGGGCAGGATGAACTTGCGGATGCGCACCCGGACCCGGACCGCGCCGAAGCGGTCGATAACGAGATCGGCGATCTCCGATGCCAGCGTCTCGATCAGCTTTCGCTCCCCTTCCCCGGCGAGACGGCAGACCTCGAGGCACACCTGGTGGTAGTCGATCGTCGCCGAGACCTCGTCCCCCATGGCGGCGAAGTCCGCGGCCGGGGTCATTTCCAGATCGACCTTGAGAAGTTGGACTTCGGCCCGCTCCTCATCGGGCACGCCGATGCGGGTTTCAACTTCGAGACCGCGAACGTGGATCCGGTTCATGCTGTCGGTCGGGTTGCGACCACCGCCTCCAGAAGAACACGGGTGGGACGGTTCAAATCCATCGAAGCCGCTTCATCCGCCGTCACCCAGCGGAACTCCTCGGCCTCGTCGTTGAGAATCACTTCACCCGATCGCCGCCGAGCGTGGTAGTTCAACAGCAGGAAGTGCTCGGGGCGCTGGAACTCTTCGGAATCGATGCAGTCCTGGACCATCACGAAGCGGAACTCCCCGATCTCGAGTCCGGTCTCCTCGCGAATCTCGCGGCGCAGGGCGTCCTCGGAGCTTTCCCCCCGCTCGATCTTGCCGCCCGGGATCCCCCACCGGTGCCCCCACTTGTGAGTCCGCACCATCAGGTAGCGGCCCTCCCCGTCTTCAATCAGGGCACCGACGGTCGCCACCGGTGCGCGACGGTCCAGCGGCCGCTCCATCAGCTTCTGCAGGCCCCGGATGTCCTTGAGGGTGATGTCGGGCGACGACGCGGCCAGCGGCTCCGCCCGCGTGTATCCGCTGAGCACGGCGACCGAGGTCACCTGCGCATGGCGGGCGGTATCGACGTCGTGGACCATGTCGCCGACAAACGCGGTGTCGGCCGGATCGAGTCCGTGGGTTTCGAGGATCTCCAAGATCCGCTCCCGCTTGTCGAGCACGCCGGAATAAGTGGCTTCAAAAAAGGCACCGAGACCGAAGGCCTCGAGTTGCTGGCGAAAGGCATCGGCATCCATGCTGGTGAGCACGAAACTCCGGATGCCATGACGCCGGCACCATTCAAGCTTCTCGCGGGTGTGCGGCAGGACGGTGACGGGTGCCTCCGAGGCCGAAAACGCCGCCCGGAAGTGCTTCTCCAATTCCTCCAGGGGAACGCCGGGCAGGACCTCCTCGTAGAACTCCCGATAGGGCAGCCGGAAGCGGTCGCGGAACTCTTCGCGATCCAGCGGAGGCTTGCCATAGACCTCCAGCACCCGGTTGGTGGCATCAAGCACCGGCGGCAGGTCGTCCACCAGCGTCCCCGACCAGTCGAAGATGAGGTTGCGAAACATCAGCCGAGGGAAAAGCGGATCGACTTCACCACTCCCTTGCCGGCCACCCTTTCAAGGTTTGCCAGCAGGCGGGGCTTCATCTGCTCGAGCTGGAAGCGCATCGCGGGCTGCAGCACCTTCAAGGTCAGACACCCCCCGCGAAGTGAATCCGGGGAGGCATGGCGGGAGATGAAATCACCGGCGATCTCGACCCACATTTCGCGCAGCCGCTCCTCGTCGATGCCCTCGGAGACCTGTGCCTCCCTGAGGATGGCACCGAGAAAATCGGTGGCCCGATGAAGGTGGTCGTCCAGCTCAACCGGATCGTCCCCGCCCCGCCATTCCCGCAGGATCGAGCGACGGATCCGCTCCAGCCGTCCGTCGCGGGCCATGCCTACGCGTCGCCGTCGTCGCCAATGGCTTCGACCGGGCAGCCCTCCATGGCCTCACGGCACTGTTCCTCCTCCTCGTCGTTCTCCGGTTGCTTGAAGACGTAGGAATACCCCTCGTCGTCCGAGCGCTGGAAATTGTTCGGCGCGGTCTCCCGGCACAGGTCGCAGTCGATGCACTGGGCGTCGACGTAAAACTTGCCCGCAACGTTCTCTTCGTTCTTGTCTTCTCGATCAGCCATGGCGTCAGAATTCGGTCCGCCGTTCAAATCGCCCGAACGGCCGTGGCTTGCAACTCCTTTTCCCGCATGCATGCAGCGTGATTTGCTCTGGCCAAGCCCTCGGGTGCTTCCCTATGAACGGTCGACGCCGATGCCCGACGATTCCACCCCCCCTCCTTCCCAGCCGCGCAGCAGCCGACCGCGCCTGAGCGAATTGTCGCGCGAAACGACCGAGGACGACCTTTGGGACCTCGACGACGAGCCCGCCGAAGCAGTCGAAGAACCCGCTGTCGATGAGGAAACCCCCGAGTCCCCCGGGTCGCCAACCGAGACGATTGCGGACGAAGAACCGGCTTCCGAGGCGCCCGACGAGTCGCCTGCCACCGCGGAGCCCGCACCCGAGAGCTCGGCCGAGATCGCTCCCACGGAAATCTCGGTGCCGGAAGCTTCCGCTGCTCCTGCCGACACGGAGTCGCCGAAGCCATCGCCCAAACCCAAAGACCCGGCCACTCCTCCCGCAACCAAACTCGAGCTTCCGGGCCGCCGCGACCTGATCAATCTCGGCATCGTCGCGGCGGTGTTCCTCGGCCTCGCCATCTGGTGGATCGCCGGCCTTTTCTCCGACATCCCGACGACCCGCATCGGCGGCGATGAACCCGACCTCCCGATCAAGGGCGACTACGCCGAGGTCGAGGCCGCGACCACCTACTGGCGCGAACCCGTCCGGGAGGGCGAAAACCGCGATGTGGCCCGTCCCGAGGTCTCCTACATTCCGGTCGTTTCCGTGAAGCTGTCCGGCGGCACCGGGGCGCTGCGGGCGGTTTTCCGCACCCACACCGGGGACTTCGTCGGCGACACGATCACCCAGGCCTTCGAGAACGGGAAATTCGTGGCCAACCGCTCCGACACCATCGAATTTCCCGCGACCGACGGCTACGAGACGGAGGGAGACATGAATGGCTACCGCGTCGGCAGAGACCGCTGGAAGATCGAGATCTTCGAAAGCCCGGGGGCCGATGCATCGGGAAGCCGGTTCAAGTCGATGTTCACCATCCCAGTTTCCCCCGCACAGCGCTGATTTCTTTCCATGACCGAAGCGAACCCCATCTCCCCCCTCGTGCCCCGCGAGGGCTGGCATGTCATCCACCTGTTCTATCAGATCGACCACGCGCAGTGGAGTCTCCTAACCGAGGAGGACCAGCGGGCCGCCAAGACGAGGTTGACCGAACTCGTGCAGCAGATCCGCAGCACGCCCGACACGCACCTGCTCGTCTTCGCCGTCGCCACGCCGAAGGCGGATGTCGGCTTCATGCTCCTCACCCCCGACCTGCAGGTCGCGACCGCCTACGAGAAGCAGCTCACCCTTTCGCTCGGACCAGAGATCCTGTCGCCGGTGTATTCCTACCTATCACAGACCGAGAGCTCCGAATACACGACCACCCCGGAACAGTATGCCGAGGACACGCTGAAGGGTGAGCGCGGCCTGTCCGAGGACAGCCCGGAGTTCGCCGAGGCGATGAAGGAGTTCAAGGAGCGGATGGAGAAATACCTCCATCACCGCCTCTATCCGGTCCTGCCCGACTGGCCGGCCATCTGCTTCTACCCGATGAGCAAGCGCCGCGAGGGAAAGGACAACTGGTACAGCCTGCCCTTCGAGGAGCGCAAGAAGCTGATGGGTGGCCATGCCCGCACCGGACGCACCTACTCGGGAAGGATCCTCCAACTCATCACCGGCTCCACCGGCCTCGACGAGCACGAGTGGGGAGTCACGCTGCTCGCCAAGGACACCATCGACATCAAGGCGATCGTTTACGAAATGCGCTTTGACGAGGTCTCCGCCCGCTTCGGTGAGTTCGGCGACTTCTACATCGGCATGCAGCTTCCGCTGGCCGAGCTGTTCAAGCGGGTCTGCCTCTGACCCTATTCGCCGATCCGGCTCGTCTCGCGATCGAGGCGGTCGAGAAAGCGGCTCATTTCCTCGAGGTGACGGCGAAGGCGCCCGGCCGCGCGGGGATTCATCGGAACCGCGCCGCCGCGGCCGGCACGAGCCTGGGGCCGGGATGCCTGACGCGGCAACTGCGCCAGCGTCGGGTCCATGGGATCTTCGTTCAGGATCTGGTCGATCCTCGAGGCCGGGAGAATGAAGCTCCGGGTCCGGTCCGTGCGGGAGATGCTCATCCCGACCACCTCACCGTTGAGATCGACCACGGGTCCGCCGCACTGGTGGGGCTTGAGCTGCATGTCGGTCTGGATGGCGGTGGGAAATCCACGGCCCACGAGACTGATCGGTCCGCCCATCTGCCGCATCGTCCGCAGGCGGCCCTCGGGAACGCCGGGAAACTCGGGGCGTCCGGTCAGCTCGACGGAGACCTTCGATTCGGAACCGTCGCGGATGAAAGTGATCGCCGCCTCATCGCCGGGGGAGAAATCGAGCAGGGCGTTCCGCAACTCGAACGGGCTGGAAACGCCTTTCCCGTCGATCTTCAGCACCACATCCCCGCGTCGAAGTCCTGCCTTGGCCGCTCCGCCGCCCTCGGCGGTATCGAGCACCCGGATCCCCTCGCCCTCGTAGGAGGGATCGAGGGTGATGCCGATGAATGCCTGGTCGGAGTCGCGGAGCGGGCGCTCCTCGACGGCGACCACCCCGATGTTCAACGCCGAACCGTCCGCTCCCGCGGCGATCAGGAATCGACCGAGCTTGGGAGACGGCTGGTCGCTCCACTGGACCGGCGTGAACCTGGCGCCTTCGAGTTGCAGCAGCGCCACGTCGTCATCCTGATAGACCCCGAGCACCGTCGCGGTGGCCGTCCGGCCGTCGCCCCCAACGACCTGCACCGGTGTCCGGGAAAAGGCGATCTCGCTCCACTTGGTGAGCACCTTGTCCCCCTGCCCGACCACGGTTCCCATGGCGACCTGACGGCGGTTTGCCCAGACCCAGACGGTCGAGCCGGAAACCGCCTGCACCGCCGGCTGGATCGCATCGTAAACCTCCTGCGACTGCTGCCGCGTGGCACGGCGCTCTTCCGCGCGCTGCAGCGGAACGTCCTGGGCGACGACCGCCGTGGTCAGCACCCCTGCCAATAATCCGATTACCGCTTTCCTCATCGCTTCAATTCTTCTGCAAGTTGATCCATTCTCATCAGCTCGAGCGAGAACTTCGTCGTCTCGCGTCCGCGCTGCACGCCGATCTCGACCACGTCTCCCGCCGAGTATTTCGCGAGCAGCATGCCAAGGCTGCGACCGCCCCTGACGCGCTCTCCATCGACGCTTCGAATGATGTCACCGGGCCGGATGCCCGCCTTGGCCGCCGGCGATCGCGGCGTGACCTGCTCGACCGGAACCCCGCCGTCGCGAAGTTCGAGGCCCATCATGATGCCGATCACCGGGCGCTCGGGATTGGCCAGCGGGTTGAGCTGGAGTTCTCCCCAACTCTCGCCCGCAAGCATCCGCTTCCAGTCCTCACGGAAGCCGTCGATGCCGGCGTGGTTGTTGTTGTCGAGCGCCTCGCCGATCGAGGAATTGATGCCGACCAGTCTCCCATCGAGATCGAACAAGGGCCCCCCGGAATCGCCGCCGATCAGCGTGCAGTCGGTGGTCAGGAAATTGCCCGGACCTTCGGAGACCACGCGCCCGAACCGCACCGGGGGCGTCCTCGCCGGATCGTAGCCCTCGCTGTGACCGAGGGCCACCACCCAGTCCCCCGCCTTCAGCGCCCCGGATTCTCCGAGCTCGACGAAGGGCCACGGGCCCGGATCGACGATCTGCGCCATCCCGGCATCCTTGGAGTAGTTCGAACCGAGCACCTTCGCCTTGGTCTGCTTGCCGTCGGGAAAGACGATGTCGACCTCCTCGGCGCCGTCGGTCACGTGGGCCGCGGTCAGGATCAGGCCGTCCTTATCAACGATCACGCCGGAGCCCGACGCCCCGCTCGAGGGCGAAAGAATTGCCACTGTGGCGGGCATCGTCCGCTTGACCAACGCCGCCGTGCGGGTTTCGAGTGCCGCCAGATCCTTCAGCGAAGTCACCGGCTCCCGCGCTAGCGCGGAGACCGTCAGCAGCGCGAAAATCGCGATCCCATGGAAAATTTCGGATATCTTCATCGCTTTCTCACACGTCCTAGCGACGCATTCGGGCCGCTTCGTCTTCAATCGGAGTTCATCGTGGCCCCCGGGCCCGCTTCCCCCTAGCCTCTACCACGTCCATGGCGAAACGCAATTCGAAGGCCAATTCCAGGAAGGGGAAACGCAGCACCACGCGGCGCAAGAAGCGGGGGCTGGGCACGATCCTGCTGTTCTGGCCGATGCTGCTCTTCGGCCGCCTGACCGAGCCGCTTCCGGGTGCGGCCCGCTGGATCTCGCGGATCTTCGGCTATCCGGCGATCTTGGCGCTCTACGCCATCCTGCCGCTGGCCGCCATCTACCACGCGCGGGCCCGCGGCTACGACATGGCGAAGGTCGAGGAAATGCCCGAGCGCAGCGTGATCCTCGATCGCCGCGGCCGGGAACTCGGCCGCATCCATGGCGAAAAGCGCGACATCATCGATTTCTCCCAGATCGACCAGGACTTCATCTACGCGATCCTGGCGCGCGAGGACGAGCGCTTCTTCCGCCACCGCGGCGTCGACTGGATCGGCTTCGGCCGCGCGACCCTGCGCAACCTCAAGGACCGCGACATGACCCAGGGCGCCTCGACCCTGACGATGCAGCTCGCCCGCAACAGCTACGACCTCTACGCGCCGTGGCTGTCGTTCTCCGACACACTGCGCGAGCTCGACCGCAAGTTTCTCGAAATCGCCGTCGCCTTCCGCATCGAGCGCAACTACTCCAAGGAGGAGGTGCTCGAGCACTACGTGAACCGCATCTTCTGGGGGCACACGATCCGGGGCATCGAGGAGGCCGCCCGCACCTACTACGAGAAGTCGGCGAGCGACCTGACGCTGTCCGAGGCTGCGCTGCTGGCGGGCATCGTCCGCGGGCCGAATGCCTTCTCGCCCTTCAAGGACCTGTCGGATGCGCTGAGGGAGCGCGACGCGACCCTGGACCGCATGGTGATCGCCGATTTCATCACGCCGAAACAGGCCGCGGCCGCGAAAGCGGAGGAGATCAACGTCCGGCCCGAGTGGCGGCGCGTCTTCCACGACAGCTGGGCGATGGATGCCGTGCGGCGCGAACTCGAACGGATCCTCGAGGACGAAGACATCGAGTTCGGCGGACTGCAGATCACGACGACCATCGATTCGCTTCTCCAGAAACGCGCGGAGGAGGCGCTGAACTCCCACCTCCGGAGTATCGAGCGCCGCCGCGGCTACCCGCACCAGACCCGCGCGGCCTGGCAGGAACTCCCGGAGCCGCGACCGGTTCCCGAATACCTGCAGGGCAGCGTGGTCGTGATCGAGAACCTGACCGGGGCGATCGTCGCCACCGTCGGCGGACGCGACCCCGACGAATCGAAGTTCAACCGCTCGACCCAGGCCAAGCGCCAGGTGGGATCGACCTTCAAGCCCTTCGTGTATCTCGCCGCCTTCGATGCCGGGCTGCGGCCCGACATGCTGGTCAGCGACGACCCGCTGCGGCGCGGTGAAATCCGCCGCGCCGGCAGTTGGTCGCCGGCGAACTCCGACGGCACCTTCAACGGCTACCAGACGGTCTCCTACGGCCTGATCCGCTCGCGCAACACGATGACGGTGAGGGTCGGCAACTACGCCGGACTCGAAAAGGTCACCGAGCTGGCCAAGCAGGTCGGCTTCAAGAACGAGGTCCAGCCCTACCCGACCTCCTTTCTCGGCACCCTCGACGCCTCACCCGAGGAGGTGGCCTCGGCCTACACGATCTTTCCCAATGGCGGCCAGCGCTTTCCACCGCGGATCATCTCGGAAATCCGCGACCGCAGCGGCGAGGTCCAGTACAGCAACCCGCGGCTTTCCTATCAGGCCTGCGGACACGGCGCCGCCTGGACCACCTCGCAGATCCTCAGCGACGTGATCGACAGCGGCACCGGGGCCTCGGTTCGCCGCCTCGGTTTCACCAAGCCGTGCGGCGGCAAGACCGGCACCACCGACAACTACAAGGACGCGTGGTTCACGGGATTCACCTCCAGCCTGTCCTGCGCGGTGTGGGTCGGGTTCGACCAGCCGAAGAAGATCATCGACCGCGGATACGGCTCGGTGCTGGCGC
Organism: Haloferula sp. A504; assembly: GCF_044385805.1. Lineage (NCBI taxonomy): Bacteria > Pseudomonadati > Verrucomicrobiota > Verrucomicrobiia > Verrucomicrobiales > Verrucomicrobiaceae > Haloferula > Haloferula sp. A504. The sequence goes on along the minus strand of NZ_JBISBU010000005.1, from coordinate 4,610 downwards.
TGCCGGTGTGGACCGAGGTGATGAAGACCGCCGACCGCCTCGACTACAAGGCCGAGGGCCTGCGCTCGAAGCTGTCGTTCTCCGACGTGCGGCTCTGCCGGATTTCGGGAAAGCGCGCCACCGAGGGCTGCGAGATCGCCGGCGAGGCCTACACCGACAGCGTACCCCACGACCTGCTGCCACCGGCCAATGCCCTCTGCCCGGACCACGCCGGAACCCCCTCGGATTCCGGCGGACCGCCGCCCAAAGCCAGGCCGGTCGAGGAGGCGCCCAAGGCCCAACCGGTGAACTCGACGCCGCGCGCCGTGCCGGTCGAGCCACCCGCACCCCGTCCCCCGAGGGCGCAACCCGTGAACCCCTCCCGCCCTCCGCGCGCGGTGCCGATCGACGAGCCCGTGCCGCGGGCGGTCCCGGTCGATTGATCCCTCCTACCCCCCCTTCTTCGTGTCGACCTGGCGTCCCGTCTCACGCTTTCCCCGCTGGCTTTCTTGGCTGCCGGATTGGCTCTACGAGCCCCTGCGCTGGCTGATCCGGGCGCTGATCGTCTTCGCGGTGGTCTTCGCCGCGATCGCCTTCTACTACCTGATGAAGGCGGCGGACTACGACATCGAGAAGGTCGCCGAGCTTCCCTCGCGCACCACCATCGTCGACCGCAACGGCGTCCCCATCGAGGTCGGTTGGGGTGCCTCCCGCCACCTCGCCCGGCGGCAGGACCTTCCCGAATTCCTGGTCAGCTCGCTCGAGGCGCGGGAGGACGCCCGCTTCTTCACTCATCATGGTGTCGATTTCCGCGGACTGGCCCGGGCCACGCTGCGCAACATCAAGGACCGGGATTTCACCCAGGGGGCGTCGACCCTGACGATGCAGCTCGCGCGCAACACCTACGACATGCGCGCCAAGTCGATCCACCGCAAGCTGCTGGAGATCGCCCTCACTCTGCGGATTGAAAGCCGATACACCAAGGACGAGATCCTGACCCACTACCTCAACCGGATCTACTTCGGGGCCGGCTGCCACGGCATCGAGGAGGCGGCCCGGACCTATTTCGGGAAATCCGTGTCCGACCTCCACGAGGGCGAGTGCGCAATGCTCATCGGCATCATCCGCGGCCCCCACATCTTCTCGCCCTCCCGCAATCTGAAGGGTGCCCGCGACCAGCAGGACGAGGTCCTCCAGCGACTGATCGCCATGGGACGCATCGACGAGGCCGAAGGCAAACGGATCCGCGAGCTGCCGATCCGCATCATCCCGGACGAACAGCAGAGTCCCGATCGGTCATACGCGCTGCAGATGGTCCGGGACGAGCTGTCGACGATTCTCGAGGCCAACGACATTCGATCCGATGGGCTCATCGTCCACACCACCCTGGAACGGGGCTGGCAGCTCCGCCTCGAATCCGACCTCTCAAAAGTCCTGCTCGAAGCCGAGAAGAGCCGTTCCTGGGAACACCCGCGCCACGCCGAACATGAACCGGGCTCCGATCCGGCCTACGTCCAATGCGCGGCGGTCACGCTCGATTCCGACAGCGGCGAGGTCCTGGCCTGGATCGGTGGAAGAGACTTCCTCGACTCACGATTCGACCGGGCGACGGGTGCCCGGCGAGACCTGGGAACCGCCGTCGAACCGTGGATCGCCACCGCCGCCGCCGAACGGGACAAGCGGGTCCTCCCCGGACGCCCGCTGCTCACCGGGCGCCAGATCGGCCCGCTGGAAACCGCCCGCATCGCCCGCCGCTGCGGACTCGGCGGTCCCTTCCTCGAAACCGAGGACCTTTTCCGCGGCAGTGCCGCCGCCACCCCGGCCGAGACCGCCACCGCCCTCGCGACCCTTGCGAATGGAGGCAAACGCCCGGTGCCCTACTTCGTGAGCCTCGTCACCGATGCCGATGGCAAGGAACTCTACCGGCGCAAGCCCGACCTGTCGCAGGCCGTGACCCGTCACGCCGCCACCAATGCGCTGGAGCTCTTCCATGACCGCGGCAGCGGCCGCTGTTTCCAGGGATTCACCGGATCGGAGCGCGACGCCTGGCTGCTGCGTGTCGGTCCAAGCGGCTCCACCGCCATCTGGATCGGCTTCGACGACCCCGCCCCCATCGCATCCGGCGCCCGCGTCAAGAAACTGCTCGATGAGCTCGCGTCCAGGCTCGGGAGCTGAACTCAAAAGGAGCGCCGGTTATGAAACCGGCATCCGCCAAGGCGAAACCGCCGATGCGTCACCGCGAGGCTTCATGCTGCCGATCCGCGTCTGGCGTGCGCTTCGAAGCGACGGGCGGTAGTCTGCATTTCTCACGGGTGAGAAATGCAGGCAATGGGAGGTTCGGGTCTCCCCGCGGGTCACCCCGGCTCCATCCGGTCCAGCGGACTCGTCACCCCGCAGCCGTTCGCGCCCTTGGCGACGTGGGTGTAGATCTCCGTCGTCTTCACATCGGCATGCCCCAGCAAATCCTGGATGGTCCGCAGATCACATCCGGACTCCAGCAAATGCGTGGCGAACGCATGGCGCAGCCCGTGCGAAGTGATTCCCCGGTCCAGCTCCGCCGACTCGACCGCACGTTTCAGGGCCCTTCCGTAAACTTTTGGGTGGAGATGGTGCCTCCGGATGATTCCGCTCTCCGGATCCTTCGACTCACCCCTCGCTGGAAACAACCAAAACCACTCCCATTTCTCTCCCGCCCTCGGCCATTTGCGCGCAAGCGCATTCGGCAAGGCCACCCCCTGCCGACCCTCCTTGCGGTCGGCCTCCCATAGCATCCGGGCATGATCGATCTGTGCCAGAAGCGCCTCCCGCAAACTCTCGGGAATCACCGTCACCCGGTCACGGTCATGCTTGCCGCTCTTGATCGTGATGGTGCCACGCTCCAGATCGAGATTCCTCACCCGCAACGACACCAACTCATTCATCCTCAGGCCCGCCCCATACTGAAGTTGGGCCGCCGTCTTGTAGATGCCCTCAAGCTTGCCGATCAGCTCCAGAACCTCCTTCTTGTGGGGAACAATCGGAATTCTCGGTGTCCGCTTCCGCATCCTCACGTTCAACCTGACCTCGTCGCGACCACACACGTCCTTCAAGAAAAACACCAGGGCATTGAGAGCTTGCTTCTGGGTGGAAAACGCAATCTTCGACTCGCTGACCAGGCGCCCCAGCCAGTCCGACATCCGATCCTCATCCATCACTTCCTCCGGCGTGCTCACGCTGGCAGCGAACCGTGCCGCCCATGACCCGTAGGCCCGGCGGGTGGGGATCGCCAATCCCCGGCGGGCACCGGCCGACTCCACGGCATCACGAACCCGCTCGGCCAGCGACCGGTGATCCTCGCCTGTCTTTCGTGCCAGTTCCAACCAGCGGAGATACCACCGCATCGCCGCGGGCCACTGTTCCAACTGCCACGGTTGACGCGCCTTGCCCATCACCACCTCCCTCCAAAACGTTCGAGCCGTCTCAAGATCCGCCGTCCGCCGAAACCGAAGCCGCCAGCTTTCAAACCAGCCCAGAAAATAGCCGAACCCCCGCTTCTCGTGGTCGGACAGATCACGTGACGCCTCAAGATCCTCACGCCAATCCCATTGCCTTTTTGAAGTTCCATCACTCATAGCGTCCCCAAAAAACTCGCATGAACACTGTTCGCACGAACATTTTTAGTGCTTCGCTTTTCCTGATTTCCAAATATCGAAATCATCAACAAAGCCAAAATCACCTCTCCAAAAGCTACGGGGTTTGTGAATGTCAGAACGTATCAAGCTTCCTGATTCACTGCTTCAATTTCACTAATCCATTGACTGTCAACTGATAAGGTCCGAGTCAATGACCGCGATTGACACCCCAAAACCAGTTCTGATATTACCATCGAGTCCGAGAATAAAACTGTTCGCTCTGGAATACTCCTTCTTCGGTGCCGTGGCATTTCAACCATCGATACTCGACCCGATCGTCCTCGGCATCGGATTGGTGTCGACAGGGATCCTTTGGTGGCGACTGACCGGGTGGACGAAGTCGATCGTATCCATAGTTTTGCTTCTTACGGTGCTTCAATCCTTCTTGTTCGCCGGTTACCACAAGTGCTACGAGGGTAGCCCGCCTATGACCATCGGGTGGGTGTTTGGGCTTTCGGCGGCCTCGCTGCCTTGGCTCATCCATCAATGGAAGTTTGCAATCCCGTTAGTCTATTTCGTCCTGATTGCTACTGGCGCCCAGACCGCCAGGTCCTTGGCGCGTAGCTATCACGGCTCTGAGGTGACGGGGAATCCCGCGTTTAGTTCCGGCGAGTTCTGGCATTCACCGATTACAGGACTGCATCCACGAGACGCAGAGAAGACAGCTGCCCATCGCAATCGCTTCGATTTCAGATCCAATCTTGAACCAGATGAGGGCCCAGAAGGTGGGGAGAAACAATGAAGCGAACAAGGCACTGGAGGGCGACCCCTATCAGCGGCTTTGTTGCGTTCTTGCCGTCAGCATCGGGAGCTGATTGGATGCTCGTGGCTCTCTTGGTGCGGTTACCGGGATCGCCTCAGTTTTGACGTTCTGCTGAGAGATCATGCGTTGGATTCGGCGTCATCTGTGGCTGATTCTCATCTACGGGGTGTTCATCGTCTGCGGGATGCGATGGCTGG